>CALMUC010000251.1 GCA_937872845.1 uncultured Lachnospiraceae bacterium
CAATGCCGGCACCGAAACGTTTCGTCAGCCTGTCACTCTGAAGACTGGACACAACTGTGCATGCTGAAATCACAAAAAAAATGATTCCTGAATATGATACCGGTACATTCATCTCGTGATACATTGTTGGCCAGGCTGAACCAAGCAATGAGTCAGGAAGTCCAAGAGACACAAACGCTAAATAAATAACCGCAAGCAGCATAGATACCATACTTCTTCCCTCCATTTTCTTTTTAGTTTTTTATAATTATTCAAGGGCAAAATACCTTTTAATCTTGACATCATAATATACTTTAATATTTTAAATTTCTGTCTATTTGCTTCCTTTTATTATAATATTATGAAGTTAAAATCAAAAACAGGATGCGGAAAATAAAAATCATTTCCCGCATCCTGTTTCCGCTAGTCTCATACTTTAGTCAATTGCAGCTGCCAACATTATCAGAATATAACTACACCAATATTCCTCTTATCAAACGACTTAACAATTTCAACTTCTTTTTTTAATGAAGCACTCAATGTTTCACCGCGCCCTTCTACAAATATTACTCCATCCACATCTTTAAGTTCTTTACGTGACTCAGGATTTTTTACGACATTCCCGCCATATATAATCTCTGTCTCGCTTCCTGCGAATTTCTTTTGAAGATTGTCTGCAATCTCCTTTACCTTTTCTTCTTTTATTGTTCCTATAACACTTACCGACTTTAATCCAGCTGAATATGCAAGGGCACTTGCATAAATCATCTCAAGAACAGTATCACTGTCTCCATCAGCGGCTTCATTAATCTTTCTCCGTACAGCACGGACAACCGGATCCTTGCTCTTCTTTCCAAAGTCCTTTTTAAATGTACCAAGATTATTCAAATTATACATATCTTTAAATTCGTTTGATGTTTTAACTTTCTTACCTACTATATATTTAACGCAAAAATATAAAGTCAATAAAATTATTCCGCCTAATAAACCGCCCAGAACAGACTTTTTACTTATAGAACGTCCTGCCGGCGCCGCCGCAGTTGACGAACCATCATCCGTTGGTTCAACCAGAATATTATTTTTACCATTCGTAAGATTCAGAATCTGCTGATTATAATTACTGATATTCGTAAGAATATCTTCCTGTTCCCTCTGCAGATTGTCATCCACACCCACAGTCACCGTTCCATCTGTCACTACAAGATCATGATCATGAAGCTTTTCAGCACTTTTTTTCTCATCCTTAATATGAGCAACAACATCATTATAAAGAACCTTGGCATTATCAGCAGAAGTCCCATTTACAGTGATTTTCATAAGATATACTTTAGTACTTGCAACAATATCAGTATCTGAAGTGTTACTGCTGACTTGTGTATCTGCACTTGTCTGCATTAAAGTGGAATTCTCAATATTAATCATATCCTGAAGATACTGCGCTTCTGTATTTAATTTCTTTGCTTCTTTAGTCAGGAAATCAATGTCAACTGCCGCATCACTATACTCCTGCCCTATAAGTGCAAGTTCATTTATATCTGTCTTTTTATCAGCCTTGATTTCAATACTTCCGACATCTGAATATACATGATACGGATCCCTTTGCATTGCCGGATCGTCCTGAAGTTTATTATACTCATTCTTAATAGCATCCTGAAGACCTGATATTGCCTGGTTCACAGACTCCTTATTACTCTTATAATTCTCAAGTTTCGTTTTATAATCATCACCAAGTTTTTCAGTCTCTTTAACTGTAGACGTTGATGCTGTCGCTGAATGCATGTAACTCCAGGCACCACAGCAAAGAGCCGCCAGAAAACCAATTATAAAAATCAGCTTCCAATGCATTGCAACATTAAGAAACATATCATGAATATCAATTAAACCATCATCATTATCATTAAAATCGTCTGTATTCATACGTCCACCTTTAGTTTATAAATATTTTTACTATTGCATTCTATAATTTGATATTTTTGTTGTCAAATAGTAACGTTTGAGTTGGATTTCTGTATATTTTTCAACCTGACTGTCTACCATTCAATGTGGCACTATTAATGTTTAACTATTTCAACACTATCCAAAACCAACCCTTTTTGATATGAATATACTCGTACTTCAAAGTCAGTACAGTTTTCTTTAAGTGAAAAATCAAAAGATACAGATTGAGATTCTTTTATTATTACATGTTTGTACTTTGCAGAATCAATACTTCCTAGCTTACTATAAATGTCGCAAAAACCAATTTCATTTGTATCTATTTCATGGCCTGCATAATGATATGAATACTTAATTGTATAATCTCCTGCTTCCAATTTTTTATATGGTCCATACAGCAGCCACCCTTCTCCTTGTGAACTATATGGTTCTCCATATTTCTGTTCAAACCCCGATGAAAAAAACGACTTTGACCTTATTTACCTCGTGATAAATAATTTCACTGACAAGAGGACGTATTTTCTGATTTTTTAAGAACCTTTACCACCATGTCATCTCGCATAAGAATCAACATTATAATATATATAAAAGCTCCTATAATAATTTCAATTAAGGTAAGTAACCAGCCTCTTACAGATATATAATTATCCATATACCATATGGCAATTCCCATTATCAGTGAAGACAAAATATACTTCCAGACGCCTTTCATCATTTGGAAATTATAATCGCTCCTCTTCATCAGCATAACCTGCAAAAAGCATGAAACTGATTCAGCTAATACTGATGCAACCAACGCACCAATAGATGCCCATCTTCTGATTAAAAGACAATTCAAAACGAAATTCACGCAGGCAGCGATAATATAAACCAAAGTCATTTTATTTTGTTGCCCTGTGGGGCTAAGATATTGCATTCCCACAAAGTTACCAATGCTCATAAATATAATAAGTGGACATGAGATACGTAACAAAACAACCACCTTATCATATTCTGGGCCAAAAAACCAATTGACAAAATTACCAGCTATGACAAACAATCCAATCACCATAGGCCAAATCATCAACATTATAATATGGAATGAGATTTTATGAGCTTTGGCAATTTTTTCCTTTTCATTGTTTGCGTAAAGATAAGAAACACGAGAAAATAATACAGAATCAAGAGATGTGATTGTTGTCATCAGCAAATTTGTAATTTTACGTGCCTGTTCATAATATCCATTATCGTTCATACTGTTGTTTATTGCTCCCAACATGATTTTATCCAATTGTGAATAAATTTGGGTGGCAATTAATGGAATAAAGAATTCAAACGATGGTTTTATATGTCTTTTAATGCAGAGTTCAGAAAAACGTATTTTACAAACATTTCCTTTAAGACTAAATAAAAACAATGCATTTCCGACAAAAACAGAAGCGGAATTCAACAAAATATAATTACCAACATCACTCTTATCTTTTACAAAAATGAAAACACAAATTACAGTAATAATCTTAACCGCAATGTTACGTATTGCAACAGTTTTAAAATTTTCAATTCCCTGAAAAAACCACGAAATATCTAAAAGAACCGCCAGCACAACAAATCCTTGCAGCAGAAGATATCCTCTATATCCTTTATAACAAAAAGCGGACACCAGATATGCTGTAAGAACAATCAAAACAGCACACCCTCTTATAATACACAATTCCCAAAATATATTACTTCTTTTCTTTATGTCACTCTGATAGTATGCTATTTCTCTCTGACCATACTGATTAATTCCAAGCGCTGCAAATAAAGAAAAGGCAAAAGCAATCGTATAAGTATAACTATATATCCCAACACCTTTTGATAATAAAACGCGCGAAACATATGGCGTAGTTATAAGCGGAACAATAACAGCAAAAATCTGGTAGCTCAAATTATATAAATAGTTATTAATCACACTATTTTTCTTCATCGATACAATTCACTCCCAGAATTTTCATATATTCGCTAAGAACCTTTTCATGGTTAAATTCATTTAATCTTTCTACCTGATTTGTTTCTAATTTCATACGGAGTTCCTGATCCCCCAGTATCTTTTCTATTAATGAACACACCAGTTCCGGGTCATGCTTCTCGAATATTAAGCCAGCATCACCTAAAGTTTCCTTAATTGCACTGCTGTCATATGCAATCGTTGGAATTTTGAAATACATTGCTTCAACAAGAGGTACGCAAAATCCTTCATGCTCACTCTCACAAAGAAAAATAGTTGAAGTCCGATAGTATTCCAACAACTTAATAAAAGGAATATGTCCGGTAAATATAACATTTTTCAATCCTAACATATGGACATACTTTTTTAATCGTAAATAATATGCTTCACACCCCTGATAATTTCCTGCTAATATTAATTGACTATTCGAGTTATGTAACTTATTGTAATAATAAAAATCACGTATAATTTTTTCCTGACATTTATTTGGCGCAATTCTTCCAACAAAGAGAATTCTCACAGGTTCTGCTGAATTGATTTTACGCTCACCAACTCCTGTCGCTTGTCCATATTGTTCAAAATCAACCAGAATTGGAGCATTGTACATTGGGCAAGTAAACCCCATCTTTTTTAATTGTAACGAGTTATATTTTGAGTCTGAAATTACAGAATCTATTTTACCGATAAACCCTTGTGCATCTTCATATCCTTTTTTACAACTTTCAAAGTTTAATCTACTGTACCCTTTAAAAAATTGCGGTGGGGTGATATTGTGATAATTTAGTATCACCTTACATTTATGATTTAAAACTTCATGATTCAAATCTGTTCCAGTGCTAAAATGATATAAAATAATATCATCTTTTTCTTCTCGATAACTGTTATAATATTCAGCATTATTTTTTTGCAGTGGACTTATATTTCTCGCATAGATTTGGCATGTGATGTCATGACGTTTTAATCCTTTCATCAATGCAATCATATGATTACTTATTGCATCGCCATATGCTAAATAATCAGTAATTTGCACAATTCTCATCTATGGATTCTCCTGTTTATTTTTCTGCATACCCTCGTGAATAGTGTAAACAAAACCAAATATAGTGATGCAGGCATTTTTATATTTTCCCACATAACTTCTTCTCTATTTTCAAATTTGCTCATGAACAATTTTCCTCATATCAAATATTTTCTTCAATTAACTTTATCCACGCACTTGCTGCATTTTCCCATGTATATTCTTGTAACACGGGTGCTGCGCTCGAAACAGATTCATCCCAAAGTATGTCTAAATCTACATTTTTATCAGCTGGAGCAAAATAGCGCACTGAAGTGCCATAAATTTCTTTTAACACAGGTATATCCGAACATAGCACCGGCACTCCTATGGCAAGTGCTTCCAGTGGCGGAATCCCAAACCCTTCATAAAAAGATGGAAACAGTAATGCTCTTGCATTTGCCATCAATGCTTTCATCTCTCCATCTGATACATAACCTGTAAAAATTACATTTTGCGATTTTGAAAAATCTATCGTATCTGCCCAAATTTTTTTATCTACGCCTCCAGATATTACAAATTGCTGCTCCGGATATTTTTGAGCCATTGCAAGAACCCATTCAAAATTTTTATGCGGTGCCACACTTCCAAGAGAGAAGTAATAACTTTTCCTTTTTATATTTGGAAAGGCAGAAAATATGTTTTCATCCTCTATAATATTATTAATATGCTCCCATCCAATGGGAATAACTGAAATATACTTTTTATCAACATTTAAATGAGAGGCTATTTCTTCCCGGCAAAACTCCGAATCTGTAACAATACTCCTGGCATTTTTAGCAATATTCTTACATTTCAAGGCATATGTCCAGGCACTTTTTAATTTTACATTGTTTGCCTTATCCCATGTTGATGGTCGAATATCATGTAAACAAACAATACTGTTTTTGTACAACACACCTTGACTACACAAATTCAAATAAAGTGCATTATTTTTTTTGGCATACCGTTCAGGATATAAATTATCCCAACCTTTTTGTGGATTACCTCTTTGAATGATTTTTATATTATGTAATTGCAATAAGTTTTCACTATTTACACCTTGTGGCATATAAAGTGTAACATCCTTATCTACCACAAAATCATCTAAATGCTTCACAACTTCATTTGCATATCTTGGTATTCCATTTACCGGTTTAGTTAAAAATTTACCACTTATAATTATTTGCCGCATAATTTTACTCCTGTGTAGCGTGCTTGATTTGTAATGTTTTCATTTCTTCATATGATTCTTTATCATGCTTAGCTAATGAATCCCCCATTGCCCAATATATCCAAATAAAAAAATAATAGAATTCTGAAACCGAAACCATAAGAATCACCAACGAAACTGCTTGCAACATAAATAATTTCTTTGCCTCACCAGTTCCTATCTTTAATAATTTATGGAAACTTTTCAATATATAACTATAAAGCAATATATTCCCGACTAAACCAACCTCTGCCAAAAGTGTTGAAAATAAATCTGTGCTTCTTAAGCTTCCCCAGCCCACTCCAAGTAAATAACTTTTAAAAAATGCACTCAAACTGGTAATAAAACGATCCATACGTTCCATTCCAGATTGACTGTCTTTATTCACTTCTATTTTCATAATAAATAATTCTAAATTATTCGAAATGTTTTCTCTGAATTCTATTACTGTAATTATGCAAATGAAAAATATCAACATTATTACTATCATTAATTTTTTTTGTATTTTCGTTTCTCTATTATTTAATATATCGAAAATCCAAATCAAAACACCAGCAAATATTCCAATTATAAAAGATGACGATTCACTCATGATCATAAGAATAATTCCGGCAAAAAGCAGAATCCATGACATTAAATTCCCGCCACCTTGCTTAAATAAAGAGTATATCCATGCCACAAGTATTGGTGTTGCAAACAATGCAAGCATTGATGGTTCCAAAAATGTTGAAGATATACGATCTCCCATTGAATTGTATATTGTATGGCTCGAATTTCTAAAAAATGTATTTATAAAGCTTAAAGGCAGGATTTTCTGCAAAAACCCAATAATTATCACTATTATAAATGCATAACTAATAGTATTTTCTATTTCCTTTATGCTTACATGATTTTCTCTAATAGAATTCTTTACAATTACATATGTAAAATAAGCAATCAACAAATACAAATATTGTGTTATTTGTTGAAATGAAAACCTTGCACCAATATGTACACCATCAACCGATACAACTTTAACCCCCTTAAATAATATTGAAAACGGTATTGTTAATGCAGCATAAACAACAAACGCTTTCAAAAAATTATTTTCACCTTTTATTTTCCAATGTCTTTCTCTGAGATATTTAAGCAATACTATAACAAATGAAACATGATAGACTAATATATCGTTGTTACCTAGCTTTACTACAGCAACTGTTGTTAGTGCAGATAAAACAATCAAAAGTTTCAAATTAAATTTATAATCTTTGAAAATCGCACTAATAAGTAAAATCGGTATATATATCATTCCAGCTGTTGTAATTTGCATCTGCCCCACCTATCTTTATAAATATAATAATTTTCGCAATTCGTATGCTGATTTGCTCCAGCTATATTTTTGCATTGGTCTATTCTTTTTATGATCTTTCTCACTGATTAATTCATTTAAATTATATTCACATTTTGCAGCATCAACATAAACCACATCATCTTCAAATATTTCATGCATAACTTCTGTATCTGAAACAACTACACATTTTGCTCCTGCACTCATAGCTTCTAACGGGGGAATGCCAAATCCCTCATAAAATGTAGGAAACAAAAAAGCCTTACAATCCCTCATCAAAGTCTTTGCCTCTTCATCACTAACATATCCTAGCATCTTTATATTGCTGGGATACTCAAATTCTCGTCTCTTTGCAAAAACTTTTTTATTTATTGCTCCAGCCACAGCAAATATCTGATCAGAATTACGTTTTGCCTCTTCAAGAATCCATTTAAAATTCTTATTAGGTTCCAAACTGAACATTGAAAATAAATATCCGTTTTTTTCAAGACTATATTTATTTAATGCATTTTCATCATAATCTATACGTTCAAAATGCTGCCACGCACATGGAATTACAATGATTTTTGAATCAGTAACACCATAATATTTTATTATTTCTCTCTTTGAAAATTCTGAAATAGTTATAATTTTTTTTGCCCTTTTGGCCACATTCCAAAATAACAATCGATACCACAGCAAAAATTTTTTACTAAAATACTGCGGAGTAGCTTTTATTTTTACATCACACAAGCAAGTAATTCCAGGTGTTAACAATGGTCCAACATTGCACAGATTCAGTGTTATTAAATTATGCAACATTGCATAAATTGGAAATGACAATTGCTCCCATGCGATGCCATGCAGTCTTCCAATATACATAATTTCAATATTTTGGTACTCTGGCAAACCATTTGTCCCTGAAGGAACAGCAATTTTTAACTCTCCTGGTTTTACCAATTTATCAAGCTCTAATAATATTTCACGAGCATACCGCTGAACACCTGTTGTTTTTTGCGTTAAAAACTTACCATTCACTACATACTTCATTGTTTACTCCAGCTCTAAAGGTTATTTACAATATTTATAACATTCTCTTGAAATCTTTCAAACGTAAAATTATCTAATACTCTCTGATGTGCAGCAGCTCCATATTTCTCACGTAGTTCTTTTTTACTAACCAATTCATCCAAAGCCTCTGCATATGCTCTGCTGTCACAATTTGGACATTCTATTCCCGTAACACCATTCTGATTCACATAATTGACACCACTTCCATGTATAGTAAATGTCACTGCTGGTTTCCCATAATACATTCCTTCAGCCAGGGCTAATCCAAAACCTTCATTGCGTGTAATTGATGGAAAGCAGAAAATGTCAGATGCATATAAATAACTGCGCCATTCTGAGTCACTTATTTTTCCTATAAACTCGATTTTAGCATCACCTTGAGCCTTTTGCTTTAAACTTTCAGTTAACTCACCACTCCCAGCTATCAAAATATGTATATCACTTTTCATATATTTTGATGCATCTATCAAATATTCCAGACCTTTATATGATACATGTCGTCCAATAAAAAAACCCAGAACTTTTCCATTATATTTTTTTCTGATTTTATTTGCTTCGGAAATTTCTTCATCAGAGATTTTTAGCCTTTTTTCGTCTATAGCATATGGTAATATTTCTTTTTTATCACCAAATTGTGCAGTGAATTCTGACTCATTTATATGTTTTGGTGTTGCACCCCAAATTCTGTCAGCTCTTTCTATCAAGTCTAAATTTTGATTTTTAAACAATTTTTTTAATTTTTTCTGCTTAGTAATATCTAGATGCCAATATACGCATAATTTGAAATTCTGTTTCTTATATTTCAACAGATAATGCGTTGCAAATATATTTGGATAATGCAAAATAACGATATCCGGTTTAAAATCAGTCATTACCCTTTTCAATTGTTTTCTATATGAAAGTGAAATAGCTTGCGATGCAATCTTACACAATGTACCACAACGTATTATTTCCACACCATCAACAACTTCAGTAATTGTCTGATGCCTTTTACTTGTCAATCCACCTGCCACGGAATTTTCGTTAAAGCAGATAACTTTTTGCTCAATATTTTCACTTTTCAGAGCATTTGCAATATCTTTTGCAACCTGTTCAGTACCACCAATAAATGGATAATAATATTTTGAAATCTGTAAAACCTTTTTCATTTTTTCAAATTTTTCCAATCTATATTATTTCAAATAACTGTTATAAATCTCTTTTAAAGCATCAAAAACTGTATATTCAGGTTTCCACCCTAATTCTTCTGTGATCAAACTATGGTCACAACAAATGCATGGCTGATCTATAGGTCTAATCCTACTCTCATCAACTATTACTTCTATCTTTTGCTTGCTTTGACTTACTATAAAATCGAGAAGTTCATTGAGCTTATATGTTTTACCAGATCCTACATTATAAACTTTCTCACAATTATCACTTTCAACAATCATTCTATATGCCCGAACAATATCTTTTACATGACTAAAATCTCTCTGCACAGCCAAATTTCCGACATTTATTTTCCCTGATGTTCCATTCTTTTCAATATCAGCAACCTGTTTACACCAGCTTGGTAATACAAAAGACTCTCTTTGACCGACTCCAGTATGATTAAACGGTCTTACACAATAAATCTTTAAATCATATTGCTCTCTGTATAATTTGGCAAACCGTTCCTGCGTTATTTTAGAAATTCCATACGGATTACTTGCATCTAATTCTGTTTCTTCATTAATTGGTTCATTGCTAACAACATATTCTTCGCTGGAACCAATAAACATAATCTTTGGCTTTTTTTCTGCTTTTCGCGCAGCTTCCATAATATTAAGAGCACCCACAACATTAACCATCATTGCCATCTGAGGCACTCCCCAAGATGCACCTACACTGCTTATAGCAGCTAAATTTACAATAATATCTGGCAATTCATCATTAACTATTTTTTCAATTGAAATTGAATCCATTATATCTGCTGTCATAAATATGACTTCTTCAGGAAGCATTGTGCCCCTTAATTTATCACATCCTAAAACTTTGTAACCATTTGATAAAAACTCTTTTGAAAGATAACTTCCAACAAATCCACCAGCGCCAAATATAAGTACCTTTTTCATAAATGTCATTCAACTTTCCTAAAAAGATTACAGGCATAGTTCAAAATTTAATCAAACTATGCCTGATTACTAAATTTTCTATTTTATTAAATTCATTTTTTCTTTCTTTGCTAATTCAAGATCATGCTGTGCCATAATAGCACAAAGCTGTTCATAACTTGTTTTTTGCGGATCCCACCCAAGTTTAGTCTTAGCCTTAGTTGGATTTCCCCACAAGTTTACTACATCTGTCGGGCGGAACCATTGTGAGTTAACACAGACTAGCATCTTCCCAGTTTTCTTATCATATCCTTTCTCATCTATTCCCTTTCCTCTCCACTCAAGTTCAATTCCATCATTAGCAAATGCGAGTGTCGTAAATTCACGAACAGTATGCTGCACACCTGTTGCAATAACATAATCGTCTGGATCTTCCTGCTGAAGAATGAGCCACATACATTCAACATAATCTTTTGCATAACCCCAATCACGAAGTGAATCAAGATTTCCAAGTTCAAGATGATCCTGAAGACCGCATGAAATACGTCCAGCTGCTAAAGTTATTTTTCTTGTGACAAAATTATCTCCACGACGTTCGGACTCATGATTGAAAAGAATACCATTGCATGCAAATATTCCATATGCATCACGATATTCTTTTATCATCCAATATCCGTATTGTTTTGCCACAGCATATGGACTATATGGATGAAACGGAGTAGTCTCACTCTGAGGACATTCCTCTACCTTTCCGTAAAGTTCAGATGTTGAAGCCTGATAAACTCGGCAAGTCTTATCAAGTCCGAGTATATGTATTGCTTCCAAAATACGTAGAACTCCAAGTGCATCTACGTCTCCTGTATATTCAGCAGCATCAAAAGATACTTGTACATGACTCTGTGCTGCTAAGTTATAGATTTCATCAGGCTTCACCTTGCTTATTATACGAATTATGCTAGAACTATCTGAAAGATCCCCATCATGTATAATTATTGTTTTATTTAAGATAAGATGATCAATTCGTGCAGTATTAGAAACTGAAGAACGACGGACAATTCCATGTACTTCATAGCCCTTATCCAACAATAGTTCTGCTAAATAAGAACCATCCTGTCCTGTAATTCCTGTAATCAACGCTTTTTTCATAGTATTAAACTCCTTTTCTTATTTTTACAATAATTATTCTTCTGATTTTCACTTCTTAATATATTTTTAACACCTTATCTTCAAAAGCTCTGTCTTCCCTATTAAATGACATCTACCCATACTTGCAGGTATGAAGATACAATCCCCTTTTTTAAAAAGTAATGGATGTGACATATTATCTGCAGTAATTCCACCTTCACCATTTAGACATAAAATAACCTGAAATGATGCATCTAATACTGAAAATGCCATTCCAAGACTTACTGTGATTCTTTCTGTTTCAAAATACTTGCATCTGCAAAGTATTTCCCTTGAACATCCCGGAAAAAAATCGATTTTTCTGTTCTTTTGTTTCACATCAGGTGCAATTCCCATATTCATTACCTTAATTGCTTTATCAAAATTCAGCTCTCTCTTATTTCCGTTTTTGTCAACACGATCATAATCATATACCCTGTATGTCACATTTGAGCTTTCTTGAATTTCTGCAATCATAGCACCAGCACCAATTGCATGTACTGTTCCCGCTGGCACATAATAAACATCACCTTTATGAACTTCTACCTTTTTCAGATGTCTGCTTAGTGTCCCTGTATCTATAGCCTTTCTTAATATCTCTGGTGTAACTTTATGTTGAAATCCATATATTAGACTTGCTCCTTCTTCTGCATCTAATATATACCACATTTCTGTTTTTCCATTTTGATTTTCATATATTTTTGCATAATCGTCGTCAGGGTGAACCTGAACAGACAAATCATTTTTAGCATCAATAAATTTAATTAGAACCGGTAACTCTCCATTTTTTACTTTGCATCCAAGATAATCTGGATGTTCTTTTAATACATCCGCAAGTGTTCTCCCTTTATTCTCTCCACTTGCCACTATGCTTGGTCCATCTGGGTGTACAGAACATTCCCAAGTTTCTGCTAATGGTGTAATGTCGATTTTCTTACCATATTCCTCACGCAGCCTTGTCCCACCCCAAAGGTAATCCTTCCCAGCAGGTTTTAATTTCATTATTTCCACAATATTTCTCCCTATGTATAGCTTTCTTTTATTACTATATGGAAAATTTTATCTTATCGCTTGCACTTATTTCATCTCCAAGCTGAACCTCAATAATATCTATATCGGTCAACGCCTCCATTGTATGTTTACAACCCGCAGCTATCGTTATCACATCTCCAGTCCTAAGAATTTGTTCCATTCCATCCACAATAGCCTTACCTTTTCCGGATACCACAGTCCATACTTCATCACGATAATTGTGCATATGATAAGTTAAATGCTCACCTTTTCTCATAGAAAGCTTTACTGTCATAGATCCAGGCTGAACATCCACAACTGTATATGTTCCCCAAGATTTTTCAGCATATCTTGCATCCATCTCGATTTTTTCCACATAAGGTTTCATATATCCACTACGTTCCTTATCTGAAATCAAAATGCCATCGCCACTAGCAGCAACAATCAAATCTTTACAGCCCATACAAAGTATAGGGATATTCAACTCATTTACAACGTTCGTATTTTCACATGTTTCATCAAGTAACGCCCGCCCTTTCGTAGTATCCGACATAACTTCTGCCATCATGTTCCACGTACCAACATCTTTCCAACTGCCATTATAGCGAACAACTGCAATACTTGACTCATTTTCAACTACAGCATAGTCAAAACTGATTTTTTTCAATGTTTCATATTTATTAAATAGATCACGATAATCTTCAAAGTCTATCATGCTGTGGGCTTTATCAATGATATAAGAAAGCTTAAATGCAAAAATACCCGCATTCCACAATGCATGTGATTTAATATATGTTTTTGCCGTTTCAGTATCTGGTTTTTCTTTAAATTCAGAAACCTCACTGACATTCTCACCATTTTCTGGAATTATATAACCATACTTTTCACTCGGATACGATGGTTCAATACCCATTAACGTAAGATTTGCATTTCCTTTTTTGCTTAAATCATATAACTTCTTACACGCTTCATAATATGTATCTTCAACATATGGATCCACCGGACAAACAACTACTGCTTCATCCTCACTTACTCCAAGTTCATCATGTAAATATGTTGCTGCAAGAACAATAGCCGGAAATGTATCTCTACGGCATGGCTCCACGCAAACTGACGCTTTCTCTCCTAGCTGATTTTTTATTGCACTTGCCTGCGATTTACTTGTTGCGATCGTTATATTTGCATATGGATCAACCGTAGTAATTTGACGATAGACTCGCTGCACCATTGATTCATAATTGCCATTTCCATCCTTAAATAACTTTACAAATTGTTTACTTCGCACCTCATTTGACAAAGGCCATAACCGTTTTCCACTTCCCCCAGATAACAAGATAATGTTCATTATAATCTCCTTATAGTTGACATCTTATACTTTTATAAATATGCTTGCTATTAGAACATCTTATTTACAGATATATACAACTAGAATTATAAAACTATTTTTACTCTCACCTTATATTTATCAAAAAGCTTAAAAATGCATAATTAAAGCTATATAATATTAAAATCATTCTATTCCCTTTATTTTAAATCGTCAACTTTACAGGCTTTTATGCAATATACGTATATTTTGCATTTATGACTTTTTTGATTTTATCTTTATGAATCTTTTACCATTATCTGCTTATCAGACCTTTGTTATGATATGAACAAGTCCGACCAGAAGAAGAGATATCGATACTGCTCTGTGCGTTTTGATCAGATTTGTCTTTTTCTTGTACGCCATTGAAATTCCAAGCAGTACCGCTGCTGTCATAAGCAGGGTTGCAAATATTCCTGAATAAGATACTCTGACATTTATTATCTGCCAGATCAAATGAAAAACGCCAAGTATTCCTGCTGCCATTCCAAAATATCGGTGCCATTTTACGATCCACTTCATTAAAATCTGATAATTTTTTTGAAACAAACTATCTTTTGGCATCTGAATTATTTTTTTCTTATAAATTTCTTTAAAAACGAAGTTTACCATTGATGTAATGTAACATATGGCAGCTGCCCACCCAAGTACTTCTCCAAATTTTCCCATTTATCTTCTCTCCATATTTTTAAAGCAGTTCTCCATATTTTTTCACAAATGACTTCTTCGCCAATGCAACAAGGATTGAATAAAGAATTATTACCACTATCAGATATATAAAAAACGGAAAGTTCAGTTTCTGTGGTCCTGCTCCAAATCCTACAAAAATTGCAAGCATTGTACTAAGGATTATGCCGCTGAATGTAAGTACATATACCGGAATTGATGCATGACTCTGCAATATCGGAATCTTCGGAGTCCTGAGTGAATGAATTACAACTGTCTGAGTCCACTGAGATTCTACAAACCATCCCGCCTGAAACAATGCTGCAAATGAAAGTTTTCCTGCTGTATCCAATGCCTGATATGAATTATGGAAAGCTGCCGGGCAAAACAGGAAGAACATCACGAGGTATGTCGAAATATCAAACAGTGAGCTGACCGGACCTATCCGAAGCATAAATCTTCCGATAGAATTTGCATCCCATTTACGTGGTGTTTTTAAATATTCAGTGTCTACATTGTCAAATGGCAGTGCAAGGCAGGAAATATCATAAATCAGGTTTAGTATCAAAAGCTGCACTGGTATCATCGGCAGAAACGGAAGAAATATACTTGCAGCAAGAATAGAAAGCATATTTCCAAAATTGCTGCTTGTCGTTATCTTTATATATTTAATTGTATTTGCATATGTGCGCCGTCCTTCTATAATTCCATTTTCGAGCACATTTAGATCTTTCTCTGTAAGTATTATATCTGCTGATTCTTTTGCAATATCTACAGCTGTATCTACCGAGATTCCAACATCTGCATGTTTCATTGCTGATGCATCGTTTATTCCGTCACCCATAAATCCAACGGTATGACTCTTTCGAAGAGCAGAAACAATTCTGGTTTTCTGGCTTGGACTTAGTTTTGCAAATACATTTATCTTCTCTGCCCTGACAGCCAGTTCTTCATCTGTCATATCTTCGATTTCTGAGCCAAGAAGAATATGTTCTGTTTCTATTCCTACCACTCCACAGATATGACGTGATACTGTATCATTATCTCCTGTCAATATCTTTACAGACACTCCATAGTCATGAAGCTTTGAAATTGCTTCCTTGGCAGATTTTTTTGGCGGATCAAGAAAAGCAAGATATCCGATAAACACCATATCATTTTCTTCTTCCTGAAGAACAGTATCTCCCGAAAAAGTTGGTCTTTTATGCGCAATACCCAGAACTCTGAATCCTTTATGATTATATTCATTTGCATTACGCCTTATAATACTGCGAAGATCCTCCGTCATAGGGCGAACCTCACCCTCATATTCAGCAAATGTACATATACTCAGCATTTCTTCTACAGCGCCTTTAGTTATGAGCTGCCTTTTACCTGTATGGTCTTCTACAACAACACTCATTCTGCGTCTGTTGAAATCAAATGGTATTTCATCTACTTTTTTATAATTTTTACAAAGAGGCTTTACTTCATCTTCATCAGCATGCTGAATTATAGCCAGATCCATAAGATTTTTCAGTCCGGTCTGAAAATAACTGTTGAGGAAAGCATGCTTTAAAACACGCTTATCTTCTTCCCCCATAATATTACAGTGATATTCTAACTCTATATGATCTTCTGTAAGTGTTCCTGTTTTATCAGTACAGAGAACATCCATTGCTCCTAAATTCTGAATAGCCCCAAGATTCTTTATGATCACTTTTTTATGAGACATTACAGTGGCACTTTTTGCCAGATTTGCAGATACGATCATCGGCAGCATTTCCGGTGTCAGTCCCACCGCAACAGTAAGTGCAAAAAGCAGTGCATTCATCCAGCGGTCTTCTCCGCTTTTAAAAAACCCGTTCATTAAAAATACAGCCGGTGCCATTATAAGAATAAACTTTATCAGCATCCATGAAACTTTATTAATTCCGGCATCAAAACTTGTGCTGCCCTTTTTTCCTGTCAGATCCTCTGCTATATTTCCAAACATTGTCTGCTTTCCGGTGCATATTATCATTGCCTGCGCCGAACCGCTGATTACATTGCTTCCCATAAATGCAAGATTTCTGCGTTCAATAATTGTTTTTTTACAATCTGCATTTTTTACTGAATCTTTATTCTGTTCTTCATCTGGCTCAACAAATTTTTCCACAGGTTCACTTTCACCTGTAAGCGCAGATTGATTTATAAATAAATCCTTTACACGTAAAAGTCTGACATCTGCGGGTATCATATCGCCTGATGAAAGAAAGATTCTGTCTCCGACAACAAGATCATCAAATGCACACTCTACCTGCACACCGTCTCTCATGACTGATGCTGTATTGCATACAAGCGGAAGCAGCTTTTCAGTTGCTCTTTCAGATTTGAATTCCTGTATAAATGTCATTAATCCACTGATAAGCACCATAGCAGTTACCATTATAACTGTTGTGTAATTTCTCTCTCCTGGAGCCTGCATAATAATATCTGTCACAAGAGAAATTCCGGCAAGTATAAACAAAACTCCGGTAAATGGTGTAGCAAATGACAAAAAAAGTCTCTTGGGGGCACTATCCTTCTTCTTTTTAGCTATTTCATTACTGCCATAACGTTCTCGATGTTCTTTCACCTCTTCAGTTGTAAGACCATTTTCCGTTGTAGCATATTTTTTGCAAAGTTCCTCTTCATTCAGCTTTGCAGCCTCAATCATTTTGTTCTCTGCTTCGATAGTTCCACCCTTGTCCGTTCGATTCTGTCTCATACTCACACCTTTTACCATTTATTTATTTTACTATTTTTCGACAGCCCCTTTACATCCCGGGAGAATCTTATCAAATCCCGGTATCATAACTATGCCACTTAATGGTATACCATTTGAATTCAAATTCACCATCCAGATATATTACCATCACTGTGGTGCAGTCTCTAACTCATCCAACAAATTCTATTTCATGATGTTTTTCTCTGCAAGTTTTATTTATGTAAAATTTTTCCATATGTCTTTATTTTTCATGTATGTTTCACTTATACCATCATAAAGACTTGTAAGTTTTATATTTACATATTTCTTTTGAATTTCAACATTTGCAACGGATTTCACAATATTTACCGGCTCTGTTTCCAATATGATTTCACTTTCTGAGCCTGTGACTTCTACAATTGTTTTTGCAAGATCAAGCATTTTGGTTCCATGTCCTGTAGCAACATTTATTATATTTTCTGTAATATCATTCCACTTGAAAATCAATTCTGCTGTAATTTCAGCAACATCCTTAATATATATAAAATCCCGGGTGGCATTTAAGTTGCTAACAATCAGCACTTTTCCCGTAAGTGCTGCAAGAAAATACTTTGATGTTACGTCCCATGATTTTATATTGCTGTTCCCGTATGGATTAAAAAATCTAAGTCCTACAAACTTTGTACTATAATTTTTGGCAAAGTATTCTGCAAGATTTTCATCTATGATTTTTGATACGGAATAAAAACTGGTAATACCTGTCTTATCCGACTCTCGATGGCACTCTTTCATACCACCGTAAACAGATGCACTGCTGGCATAGAAAAATGCAGAAACACCATTATTTACTGCGGCAGATGCGAGATTGAAAAATCCTGCTATATTGCTCTCAAACTGAGCAGATTCATCCCCTGTAATAAGTCCTGCAAGATTTATTATAACGTCAATATTCTTTGTAATTACATCACAATATGCCACATCTGTTACCGAACCTGTACAGAATTTCACAGGCAGGTCAGTATTTCCAACAGATTCATCTGTAATGTCATCTCTTTCATATCCGTACTTCACTTTAAACCTTTTTTTTGAATCTTCATTTCGAAAAGCAAGAGTGAGTTCCGCTTTACCTTTTAATTTTTCATATATTTCTGAACCGATAAAGCCATTTGCACCGACTAAAAGTATTTTCATTTTTTCTCCATAGTATTCCTTAAATTATAACTGCATTTTTATACTGTGTCTGAGCAGACTGAAGTCAGCCCTTTGCGCCATTTTCCGGATGAAATGTACTGACAACAGCTTTTACTTCATCTCGAATTTCGTCTTCTCTATTAGAATATGCTACATCAAGAAGTCTGCGAAGCTGTCCGAGGAACTTATCGGTGTCAAATGGAATCGGCTTTCCGATAAATATCAGATCGTTATCTGTTTTATCAAGTCCTTCTTCTGCCATAAGTTTTTCTTCATATAACTTTTCACCAGGGCGAAGTCCGGTATAAACTATAGGAATATCTACATTAGGCTTATATCCTGAAAGTTTTATGAGATTTCTTGCAAGTGTATCAATTTTCACCGGACTTCCCATATCGAGAACAAAAATTTCTCCACCTTTTGCATTTGTTCCGGCTAGAAGTACTAAACTTACAGCTTCAGGAATTGTCATAAAATATCTGATTATATCAGGATGTGTAACTGTAACCGGTTCATGGCGTGCTATCTGCCTTTTAAAGATTGGTATTACTGAACCATTTGAACCAAGAACATTTCCAAATCTGACTGCAGCAAACTGCGTATTTATATTTTTAAATATATCTCCACTACCGTCTTTATCAGCATTTTCCTCTCCAAGATGAGTAAAAAGCTGTGGGATCTCTGAAACTCTACCTTCTTTTATCTTTTTATCAAATGTCTGAATAATCATTTCACAAAGACGTTTCGATGCACCCATTATATTCGTAGGATTAACCGCCTTATCTGTACTTATAAGTACAAATCTCTCACATCCGTGCGTCATTGCAGCATACGCCGTCTTATATGTTCCGATTGCATTATTTTTTATTGCTTCACAAGGACTGTCCTCCATAAGAGGTACATGCTTATGAGCTGCTGCATGATAAACAATTTCAGGTCTGTATTTTTCAAAAACTTCATAAATGCGACGGCTGTCACGAACTGATCCAATAAGAACTACAAGATTTAGATTCGGATATTTACGACGAAGTTCCAACTGCACATCATAAACATTGTTTTCATAAAAATCAAAAAGAAGCAGAAGTTCCGGCTCATGATATGCTATCTGCCTTGAAAGTTCAGAACCAATTGACCCACCGGCTCCTGTAATCATTACACGTTTCCCATGAACAAAATTGAATACCTCTGTAAGATCTGTCTTTATAGGATCTCGTCCAAGAAGGTCTTCAACAGAAACATCCTTCATCTGACTGACATTCACTTCACCAGTTGCGAGCTGATAAATACCGGGAAGCTGTTTCAATTCACACCGCGTCTCCTTGCAGACATTTAAAATATCACGCTTCTGAGATGCTGATGCACTGGGTATTGAAAAATAAATCTTTCGTATATTATATTTTTGCGCATTTACAAATATATCATCTGTTCCGCCTACAACAGGAACACCTTCAATATCACGTCCCCATTTGTTAGGGTTATCATCAATTATACATACAACTCTTTCTTTAATTGCTCTGACACGATTAATGTCATGGAGAATCATCTGTCCGGCATCTCCCGCGCCTATCAGCATAACATTTGCTATACCGCTTTCGTCATCATTACTATGGTTTTTATGTCCATCCATTACTGCAAGTATAAATCTGTATGAAAATCTTATTCCGGCAATCAACATCAGCTGAATAATCATTCCTATAACATAGTATGATATCGGCATTCTTCCAAAGAACAAAATCGTCCCAACTACCTGAATTACTGTTGTGACCGCTGTACCGCATATAGCTCTCATGAATTCTATGTGCCCTGCAAATCTCCACAAACTCTGATAAAGTCTGAAGCAGAAAAATACAAGGATTGCCAGAACACTGTAATATGGCGTAAAAAGCGCCCATTCATGAAGATATCTGGCAGGAATTTCCGAATAATGAAAATCAAATCTTACCATAAGTGCGAAAAAATATGAAAAATTAATTGCTATTACATCATATATAACAAGAAACAAACGTATAAGCTGCCAATGCTTGATTCCTTTATTTTTTGTCTTTTTATCCCTATTTTCATTTGTATCTTCATTCATGTTTTCACATGCATTTCTATTTGAATTTTTAATTATATCTTTATTCAGTTTTTCACTTACATCTTTATTTATATTCCTATTATCTGTCATAACTTTATTACTCCTCTCGTCAAGGGATTTTCACCTCGCACACACTTACTGCACCATTTTATACATTTGACCTTGCAGTGTCAATTTTGCATGCAGATTAAATATCTGACAGAAATAAAACCTTATATAATTTTTATATATTACAAAAAAACGCTCCATCTCATAAAAAAACTGTCATAATGTGCCGCATGCACATTATGACAGTTTCATATTTTTAATTCTTAACTTTATTTATTAACGGCAAACTATAAAATATGACTTTACGCCGTCATATCATGAAAGAAATTCTTACAGCTGAGGTCCTGCTGATACAAGAGCTTTACCTGCTTCATTTCCTTCATATTTCTTGAAGTTATTGTTGAAAAGTCCTGCAAGTTTTTCTGCCTGCTTTGTCCAATCCTCAGGGTTCTTATATGTATCCTTAGGATCAAGAATTTCTGTGGCAACACCTTCAAGCTTTGTTGGTACTGTAAAGTTGAAGATTGGAATTGTCTTTGTTGGAGCATCCTCAATTGAGTAATTAAGGATTGCATCAATTATTCCACGAGTATCCTTAATAGAAATACGTTTTCCTGTTCCATTCCAGCCTGTATTTACAAGATATGCCTTTGCTCCGCTTTCTTCCATATGCTTAACAAGTTCTTCTGCATACTTTGTAGGATGAAGTTCAAGGAATGCCTGTCCAAAACATGCTGAGAATGTTGGGATTGGTTCTGTTACTCCGATTTCAGTTCCAGGGATCTTAGCTGTGAATCCTGAAAGGAAATAATACTTAGTCTGCTCTGGTGTAAGAATTGATACCGGAGGAAGTACTCCGAATGCATCTGCTGAAAGGAAGATTACCTGCTTTGCAGCCGGACCATGTGAAATAGGACGAACAATGTTCTTGATATGATAGATTGGATATGAAACACGAGTATTCTGTGTTACGCTTCCATCTGTAAAATCAATCTTGCCTTCTTTGTCTACTGTTACATTTTCAAGAAGTGCATCACGACGAATTGCACCGTAGATATCTGGCTCTGCATCCTTATCAAGATCAATAACCTTTGCATAGCATCCGCCTTCAAGGTTAAATACGCCATTATTATCCCAGCCGTGCTCATCATCACCGATAAGTTTACGCTTAGGGTCTGTTGAAAGTGTTGTCTTTCCTGTTCCTGAAAGGCCAAAGAATATAGCTGTATTTTTACCGTTCATATCTGTATTTGCTGAGCAGTGCATAGAAGCGATACCTTTAAGAGGAAGGTAATAGTTCATCATTGAGAACATACCCTTCTTCATCTCACCACCATACCATGTGTTTACAATTACCTGCTCATGACTTGTGATATTGAACATAACAGCTGTATCTGAACGAAGACCAAGTTCTTTATAGTTTGGAATCTCACCCTTTGATGCATTATAAACTACAAAGTCAGGTTCCTGATCAAATTCTGCCTGATTCTGTGGACGGATGAACATATTTGTTACAAAATGCGCCTGCCATGCAACCTCAACGATAAAACGAACTTTCATACGTGTATCTGCATTTGCTCCGCAAAATCCATCAACAACGAAAAGTCTCTTGTTTGAGAGTTCCTTCTTTGCAATTTCCTTAACAGCTGCCCACTGATCCTCTGTAGCACGATGATTATCACAATGGAATTCATCTGAATCCCACCATACTGTGTCATGTGAATTTTTATCATCAACGATATACTTATCTTTAGGTGAACGTCCTGTGAACTTTCCTGTCATTACGTTAATTGTTCCGAGTTCTGTTTCCTGACCTACTTCATATCCTGTAAGTCCTTCTTTTGTCTCCTCATTGAAAAGTACTTCAAATGATGGATTGTAAACAATTTCAGGTGTACCTGTGATGCCATACTTTGTTAAATCGATGTTTGCCATTTTTCCTTTACCTCATTTTATTTAAAATTTTTGTGAACGGGTTCTTTAAAAATAGTCCCTGCCCCAGAAATTAGAGCTGACTGAATTTCGGTTTCATTATACTAGCAACCTGTTTGCTTGTCACCATATAAATTTACACTGATGCATATTTTTTGTGAAATTTTCATCCCATATATTCATATTTCTGCTGACAATTTATTCTGTCTGTCAATTATTTAATGAACTGTATATTCTGTTAATTATTTATTTTCATCAATATAATTGTCAATTTGTTCTTCCAGCAGTTTAAACTGGCATGGTCCTGCATCTAATATAACCTTGTTGAAATCAACTGCCTTAAATTTACTTCCCAACTCATTTTCCGCATCTTCACGAAGGTTCTTGTACTCACAATATGATGCTGAATAGCTCAGATATGCTCCCGGATCCCCTATAACTGTATTATACATATCTTCCACACCATCAGTACCAAATCCCATATTTTTCATATATGATTTACATTTATCTACCGACCAGCCCTCATAGTTTACTCCGATATCCAGGATTCCATAAAATACATATCCAAGATCTTCATTGTCCCGGCTTAACTTTGCAAGTTCATCCGAATATCCTTTTCCATCGCCAAAATCATAGTCGCTCAGTGTTTCATATGATGAATAAACAGCCCAGCCTTCCTGATATCCAAGATTACCGGCTATTGCACGCACCTTGTTTGGCTTTGTTGACTGAAAATAAGCATTTTGATACATGTGTCCCGGGCATCCTTCATGTGCAAGAGTTGTCCACATTCCGCTTGTGTGTGCACCATTAACATATATAATATTACTTTTCTCATCATCAATAGCAGGTGACATATAATATGCAAGTGTATTTTCCATAATTGATTCCATACTTTTGTCGAGATAATTAACTGTGTATGGAATATTATTTATCTTTGGAAATTCTGACATTGCATTATTCATCAGATAATCTATTATTTCCTTTGGTTCTTCACTGTCCGTTTTTGAAAATAACTTACTATAATTATCTGAAAAATATTGATACGCCTCAGGATTTTGCTGATATACACTTCTCATATCAGAAATAGCAGACTGTTCCTCATCTTCCAGCATATCCATCACTTCAGATGCTGATTTATCTGATCCTTCAAACTTCGGCAGAATATAATCTTCATAGTAATCTTTGCCGCCATCAAGATTATAAATACCGCCAGCTTTTCCTGTACTTTTCAGTTCTGTAAATGTGTCTGCAACATCCTGAAATGCCGGAATTACACTGTCCAGAATTACAGTTTTATCTTTCTTTTTATATTTTTCCTTTTCACTATCTGTGAGAAAATCAAGTTTATCAATACGACTGTCAAAAACCGATATCATAAAATTATTTTCAGGATCTTTCACAAACGTATTACATTGATCAATAACATCTTCTGCATTTGCTTCAGACATAAAATATCCTTTTTCTGATTTTTCTCTTTCAAAGTCCAGATATTTTCCAAAATAATCTTTCAATTGACCAAGAAGCGCAATGTAATCTTCGATATCCGATTTATCATCAAAACGGTAATCTGTAAAATTCGTTGGAATATTTGACTGCAGTCCACGCATAGGTGAAAACGGCTCATAAAAATATATATTGTTATAAATCATCAGATCCGCTTCCATATCTTCCTTTAAGTTAAGGTATGTCCAGCGTTCATCCTTTGTAAGCTTTTTATTTTCAAATGCTGTAAGTTCTTTATACTTATCATAATCATCATTTTTTTGTTTATCTACAGACTCTGCATTCATTGATGCATCTCCAAGCGTAGCATCCGGCGCCTTTACACCATATTTACTTCCATCTTTCACCGAAAAATTATAAGAAAGTGTATCTGATGTCACAGTATCTTTAAAATAATCATCCAGATAACTTTCAAAATCCTTGTTATCACTATCTGCAAATTTGTAACTATAAAAATTTTTACTTTCAACATATCCAGGCAGTGCTTTCACCGCATCACTATCACTTGCAGCGCCGGATTTACTCAGATCATCTGAACCATTCTTTTTTTCATCTCCGGAAATATAAATACCATCATCTGCGTCATTTGATGATTCCTCAGCTTCTGTTGTACTGTTCCCGACACTTTCATATCCCTTTTTGAATCCATTTCTGAATGCATCTGTAATACTTGTGCATCCTGTATTTGTAATAATCAGGATTCCTGTAAGTATTTCAGCTGCATAGCATTTCCACTTATTTTTATTATTTCCGCTAAATAAATTATGCATACTGCTCCTTTCTTGTCTTTACTATGATTTATATCGCATTTTTTATAAATGCCTCTGCAATAACAAGATCCTCTGGCGTTGTAACTTTCATATTTTTATAACTTCCTTCAATTATTTTCGAATTTACATCCATATATTTCTCAACAATCATTGTGTCATCTGTAATACTTATTCCACGTTCAATGTCACCACTTAAAAAAAGTCTTCTATATGCTTCAGTTATAGTATTCCGGTCAAACGTCTGCGGTGTCTGAATCTGATAAAGTGTATTTCTATCTGGCGTTTCAACTCCGAATCCAGCCTCATCTATGACTTTTATTGTATCTTTTACTGGCATCCCAACTGTACACGCCTTGCTTCGTCTTACCTCCGAAATCGAATCAAGAATCATACGATTTGTCACAAAAGGCCTTGCACTGTCATGTATCATAATCACATTATTTCTTTTGTCTGCCGCCTTTATTCCTGCCCACACAGAATTATAACGTTTGTCTCCGCCGCTTATAATCCTTTTGACCTTACCAAAACCATATTTTCCTACTACTTCTTTTTTACAATATTCTATATCCGTTTTTCTTGTTACCAGAATGATTTCATCAGCTATACTTGCATCAAAAGTTTTCAGACTATAATAAAGAAGCGGTTTCCCACATATCTCGAGAAACTGCTTTGCTGTCTTTTGATGCATTCTGCGGCCCTTCCCGGCCGCAAGAATTATCACACTTACCATTAAATTCCCCTTTCAGAATCTATAAATTCCGGGTTTTCATATTTTAATTCTTCTGCTGCAAACAATTTAAAATTCTGATAGAAGAAATTTGCGCGCAGCATCTCAAGATCCTCAGGGGTTGTTACCTTTATATTTGTACGTTCGCCAAGAAAAAGATGCACAGGATGACCAAGTTCGATAAAAAGTTCACTTGATGAAACAGGACTTAATATCTGTCGTTTTGCAGCTTCACTGTGTGCCCATATTATTTTTTCCATCGTATATCCCTGTGGTGCCTGTGTAACATACATAGAACTCCTTTTATAACTCTTTTCACAGTTCTCACCATCTTCACTATATAAAAGTGAATCAATTGATGGTGTAACCGGAACTGCCGTACCATATTTTTTTGTACATGCTATACAGTCTGATATAAGTTTTTGTGAAATCATAGGTCTTACACCGTCACAAATAAGTATTATATCATCCGGATTTTTTTGAAATTTTGAAGTTTTTACCACTCCGTTGTGAATAGACTGAAATCCATTTTCGCCACCTGGAACAATTGCCTTTATTTTCTTTATCCTGAATTTTTTGACAAGTTCTTTTAAGTAGTCAATCCAGTCTTCTTTACAGGCAACAACTATTGCATCTACTTCCGGATGTTCTGCAAAGTTCTCCATAGTATGAACTATTATCGGTTTACCGCCAACAACAAGAAACTGTTTAGGTGTATCTGCGGATTTCATGCGCCGTCCAACGCCTCCCGCGAATAGCATTGCCGTTATCATAAATTACTCCTTATTTTCATATTTTCATGCCTGCCTGTAATCTTTCAGGAACTGCCCTACCAATGTCATTGCTTCATTTAAAACACTCAGCTCAGGCAGATAAACAATTCTGAAATGGTCAGGTTTTTCCCAGTGAAATCCACCGCCATGCGTAAATAAAATATGTTTTTCCTTTAAAAGATCAAGCACAAATTGTTCATCGTCATGAATATTGAATTTCTGAATATCCAGTTTAGGGAAACAATAAAACGCAGCTTCAGGTTTCACAACAGAAAGCCCGGGGATTTCATTTATAGCATCTATAATTGCTCCTCGCTGCTCATATATCCGACCACCGGGCTGAATCATTTTATCTGTATCTTTTGCCATCTCAAGTGCTGGTGCTATAAGGCTCTGAGCAGGAACATTCGAACAAAGCCTCATAGTTGAAAGAAGATTGATTCCCTCTATGTATCCCTTTGCATTCTTTTTGTCACCTGAAACCGTCATCCAGCCTACACGATATCCTGCAATGAGATGTGATTTTGAAAGCCCGTTAAATGTAACACAAAGGTGTTCCGGGCAGAGACTTGCTATTGAAATATGCTTTTTCCCATCCATCACAAGTCTATCATAAATTTCATCTGCAAAAATAATAAGATCATTATCTTCAGCTATTCTGACTATTTTTTTCAGAATGTCTTCCGGATAAAGCGCACCTGTCGGATTGTTAGGATTTATAAGAACAATCCCCTTTGTATGTGATGTGATTTTCTTTTCAATATCATCTATATCTGGATACCACGAAGCCTGTTCATCACAAATATAGTGCACCGCCGTACCGCCTGCAAGTGTAACCGATGCCGTCCAAAGCGGATAATCCGGTGAAGGTACCAGCACCTCATCACCGTAATCAAGCAAACCCTGCATAGAGAGCGTAATCAACTCACTTACACCATTTCCAGTGTATACATCATCAGGCTTAACACCTTTAATTCCCTTTGTCTCATCATATTTAATTATTGCTTCTCTAGCTTCTATAAGACCATGTGAATCAGAATATCCCTCTGTCTTATCAAGATTTTCTTTAAGAATATCAATAAGTTTTTCAGGTGCTCTAAATCCAAATGGCGCAGGATTTCCAATATTGAGTTTTAATATCTTTTCTCCGGACGCTATCATACGATTTGCTTCATCCATAACAGGTCCACGAATATCATAACAAACATTATTTAATTTCACAGACTTCTCAAATTGTCTCATAAACTTGCCTCGAATCTTTTGATTTTTGATAGAGTGGCTTATTTATTTCTACTCACTATCGCTTTCCATATTTTCCACTGCATTATCAATATACCACGAATAATCTCTTCCGAAGATTTTTTTACCTTCATATTCGTGACAATCGTAATCAGAATCTATACTTTCATCTCCTGTAGTTGACAAAAGCCATTTCTTTGAACCGGTCGAATTTACAGCATACACTGAAACAGTGCCCAACTCATCAGTAATATCTATTTCATAATCAGAAGCTCCATTTTTTTTGTATTGCGATTTAGGCGTTGCGGTTCCGAAAGTATCAAAGCTTTTATTTTTGAAATATTCCTGAAATGACTCTGGCATATCAGAAATATCATCTACTTTAAATATAATATCACCATTATCAGAATCCTCTGATTTTTCATATATATCTTCATAAACATATTCATCTGCTGCACAGTTTTCAACAATTTCGACTAGCTTATCTGCAGCATTGCAGTCATATACTTTTCCTGCTCCATCTACCACTCCTGCAATCGCAGGAACTATTACCGCAAATATCATACATATAAAAGCCATATTAACACACGAAAGTATCAGTCCTGTAAGAGCAAGACCTTTTCCTTTTTTTGTGTTTTTATTCTTGCTTACAGTCTTGATTCCTATAATACCGCAGATTATTCCGACTATCGGAAACGGCACAATTATAAATGATAAAATAGAAAGGATACCAAAAACCAGTGAAATCACAGCACTTGCAGCAGTCTCCTGCGGCTTGCTGCCTTGTAACATTATTCCCGGCTGTCCGCCGTAGTTTGCGCCCGGCTGCCTGCCATAGTTTGTGCCCGGCTGTCCGCC
>CALMUC010000252.1 GCA_937872845.1 uncultured Lachnospiraceae bacterium
AATATGTTACTTTATTAGGTCGTTAATCCAATAAAGATAAATTATAAATTGGAATTTGTATAACTAAAATCTCAACTTTCCTTATTTTATGCGACTTGGCGGTATGCCTTGCCACTCTATATGTATCCTTTTCCCTTGTTTTTGCCCTTATGAGGTATCTACAAGGGAAAGTTTTTCTTATTCGATTTTATTCTCCAACCACCTTATCAAGTAGTCGGGCTGAGTTTCGCTTACCTTCTCGGTTAGCGTGTGCATAGACATTCATAGTGGTACTTACATCCGAGTGTCCAAGTAATTCCTGTACATCCTTTGGTGCTGCTCCATTTGAGAGCAGGTTTGTGGTATAAGTGTGTCGCAGGGTGTGGAAGTGGAAATTATCATCAAGCTCCGACAATCGTTTCCTTGCTGTCCTTAAAGCTGTCTCAACCGTTGCAGGGGCTTCGTATGCTCCGTCCGGTCTGATACATACAAGGTCAATCTCGTTGTAATCAAGCGGAATGTCCTCTGTGCCATCCAAATGATAAAGCTCATAGTAGATACGATTCTTTTCCTTAACTTCCCTGTAGTAGTTCCTCTGATAGAGTTCTCCGTAACTGAATACCTGCTTTCTCTGTTCCTTTTTCGCTTTCTTTAAGATGTCAGCGAGCGTATCACAGAAATCCACGATACGGACTTTCTTTCGCTTTGTCGGACCAATCTCGGTCTTGTGCCTTGCTCCGTTGTAACGGACACTTCTTCGTACTGTCAGATACTGTTCCTCAAAGTTAATGTCACTCCAAGACAGTCCGCATACCTCTCCAAGTCTAAGACCTGTGTAGTACGCTATCTGTACCGGCAGGACAGCAGGCTTGTTTCTTTCTTCCAGATACTCCATAAGCGTTTGATACTGCTCTGGTGTAATCGGGTTGATAACCTCTGCATCCTCATCATTATCAGAAAACAAATCCACATCTTCCTCGGCTTTCCTACGCATTACCACATACTGCATTGGATTGAATGTGATGTACTGCTTTGGAAAGACTGCAAATCGGAAGGACTGTTGCAGGACTGCGTGGAAAGAACGGATATAGTCGATGGTGTAACCCTTTGACTTAAAATTTCCTTCCTCACCGCCAAATGCAAGTAAATCCATAAACTTCTGCAAATGCTCCGAAGTGACTGTCTTTAGTTTTCTGTTTCCGATTGGGTGTTGTTTAATCCTGTTTACTGCCTGTAAATAGTTACCGACTGTACCGTTGCTAAGTGAACCCGTTTTCAAATCTTCCTCTGCCCATACATCTAGCATCTGTCCGAGTGTGAGGTTGTCCGCTTTGGCTAGAAATTTCTTTGCGTCATAATCCTCCATAGCCTTGCGTAACATTTTCTCTGTCTCTGATTTGCTCTCCGTACCTGCAAATTCTTTCTGAACCAAGTTACCACTTGCATCCTCCACATAAAAGCGGTAGTACCATTTCTTGCCTTTCTTCCTTACAGAACCTTTTGCCATAATCGTTTCTCCTTTCGATATCGGCAATCGGAACTGGTGAAATGCTTCTTGCGTGTAAGTATATCATAGCTCCGTCTGCCTATCTATACCGAATCGGGATCTTTTTCTGATAAAAGATTGGCTAGTCGATTTTTCGCTGTCTCAGGATTCTTAGAATACAGTCTTACAATATCGCCCATATCGTTCAATGCGTTGACGGTGTGGGTGATTTCTCTAAGGAACATAATCTCATTGTATTCCTTATTGGATTCAAACCCCATTGTCTGGGCGAGCATTTTGTTATCTGTATTTCCTTTGAAATTCTTACAAGCGAACTGGAACGAATCCACGAACAGCTCGTATTCCCGTAACATCAGTAGTAGCAGGTCTTTGGAAAAATCACTTTCGGACTGTTCCATATCATAAGGGAGCTTATTCAGAATGGAAGTCATCACATCACGAATCTGTAATTCTCTTTTATCCGTAATGTCTGTTTCGTATTCGTCCGTCTCACCTTTCAGCCATTCCACAGATACATGAAGTGCATCTGCCAGACCTTCTAAGGTCATTTTCTTGGTGTTATCAATCGTTCCTGCTTCGTATCTCTGAATGGTTGAGGCTGTCACGCCCATTTTTTCAGCGACATAAGGCTGGTTCAATCCTAACTCCTGTCTACGGCTTTTTGCTCTGCTACCGATTGTCTTTCGCAATTCTTTATCTTTTAACATACTTGCGAACCTCCTTTTTCGGTATGTCATTACTATACCACATAACACGATATATTGCAATACGCAATTCTATAAAAGATGATAGAATTTCGTAAGGCTTGACATAGCGTTATAAAAGATATATACTTTAATCAGAATTGCGTAACGCAAGTTTTAAAAAAGGCTAATCCTTTCTTCAAAAAGGAACATCCTCTGATATACAAGACTTGTAATCCTACGCAGGAATGAGGTGATCGAATGACAGAATTAAAGTTTGCTCTCTCCATTGAAGAAGCTGCCGACTATACAGGTATCGGAAGAAACACTCTTAGAAATCTTGTGGAATGGGAAAAGCTGCCTATCCTTAGAGTGGGAAGAAAAATCTTAATCCGCAGGGAACGATTAGACGAGTTTCTGATTCTCAATGAGGGGAAGGATTTACGAGACAGACACGCAGTAAAAGCGGTCAAGGGAACAATGAAAAATGAATAAGGGACAGTCCTAAGACCATCCCTCTGGTATGTATCTGACTAAAAGCCATGATATACCTACACGCAAATAGATTATATCACGGACAAGTCCTCAGATACAACCAGAACTTTTGGAAAATGAGGACAAGATGGATGTGAATGGGTGCAATCGTCCACCCAGTTATAGCTTGTTGGTAGGACAAGTCCACCCAAGATGCAAAAGGTGTTATGAATAGTCCACCCAAGCCAGAAAATGAAGTGGGTGCAACCATCCACCCAAGTGAAGCCGACTGGTAGGACAAGTCCACCCAACTTACAAAAAGTGCTGTGAGAAGTCATACCAAGTGTAGCTATGAAAAAAGCTGTCCGACCTATGACAAAAAGTGTACGCTACTATGATTTTGAGTGTCCAATCTATGGGGTACATTTTCAAAGAGTTAATAGTAAAAAGCTCTATTAAAATCAAAATGTAATAAAACAATGCACTATTAAAAATGAAATTTAATAGGAACTTTTACTACCACTTCCTTGCCAGACACAGTTTAAAAGTAAGCGAAGTAACACAATGCTATTGTCAGGGCAAAAATGCTAACGAATCGTGCTATTGTTTTTTCGATTTTAATAGCAGACTTCTACTGTTTCTACGGTTTTTGCTAAAAAGTCTGAATAATAGAACAATGCTATTGTTAAGGCAAAAGTGCTAACGGATTCGTCTATTGTTTCGCTGATTTTCATAGCAATCTTCTAGCATTTCTGTTAAGAAAAGGGAGTGCCGGATACGGCACATAAAAAGTGTGCCATTAAAGGCACAAAATTAGGTGCTGAGGGAACAGTTACAGCTAAAAGTGAACTTCATAAGCAAGCCCTCGGCGTTTGAGAGCGAAATACACCCATCGCACAAAACTTCGTTTTGTACTCTGTGTATTTCGCTCTGCGAGGCTTAGCCGCCACAAGGCGGATGTGTTCGCAAGACGAGTGCCTATGCACTCGCTCACAGGGAAAGTTTACTACTCACATCTCATCTATCTTATCTGTCCTCTTTTCCAAAATCAAAACTGGGAAAGGAGGAAATCGCTATGCCAAGAAATTCATTTGTGCAGATGTCAAAGCTCCATAATGTTCGTGGAAGAATCTATTATATCTCCAGTGACAAAAAACAGGAAAATCTCTATGCGGTATATGAAACCACAGACCGAAAATTTTGGACAGAACTTGCCAAGTGCAATCAGGCAGAATTTAAGAAAAGCGGTACAGAGGGAAAATGTATCGAAGCAAGAGAATTTATCATTGCCCTGCCGGAATCCTTTGTGGATTATCCGCCAGACGGACTATTAAAATATATGACGGATAAATTCAAAAGTCGGTATGGTGTTGATTGTATTGCAGCACTCCATCATAACAAACGAAAGACGAATTATCATATCCATCTTATCTTTGCAGAACGAAATTATCTTGACGAACCGATAGAAAAGATTGCCACCAGAAATATGTTCTATGATGAGAAAGGTAATCATGTTCGTACCAAGAAAGAAATCCTAGACGAGAATGGAACTATCCGTAAAAGGTGTAAGGTGATCAAGAAAGGTGAGGTCTACGAAAGACAGATGTTTACCATCAAGGACGCTCGCTTTAAGCAGGAACATTTCTTAGATGAGGTCAAGGTATTTTATACCGATGTCATCAACGGACTTGTCAAAGATGAGAAAGAAAAGCTGTCTGCATTCAAGCGTGGGGATGTCTATCTTGCCACTAAGAAAATCGGTAAGAACAATCCAAAGGCAGATAAGATTACACTCAATAATAAGGTCATACAGGACTGGAATCGTACTGTGGATCACGCTTTGGTATCGGGGATGGAGCGAAAGGAAATCTTAAAGGTAAAGCAGGAACAGATTTCAACTCCGATTAAGGAATCCATTCACAAGTATGGCAATCATCCGGAGCTTTTGTTTATGATTATCTTTCGGGCAATCGAGCTGTTAAAAGAACTCATAAAGTTGCTGATACAGAAACAGGAACAACAGAAAGCCAGAATCTCCGACCTTATGGAGCGAAGAAATGAAAAACAAGAGAAACAACCAGCTCCATCCGTTACACAGACAGACAATCAGACAATTCCTGCTGTGACCCAACCATTCAAAGCACCTGCTACTACTACCGCAGAAAAGACCGTTATTCCGCCAAGACCAAGAATGTCTGAGCTGGCACACGATTATGAGATGCGACTTGAAGAGATTATGGAGAAACTTAAACGACAAAACAGAGCCATTCATACGCAGGAAGTGAAAAAAGACCTTATTGACGAGGATTTGAAGAACTGTACAGGATTATTCCAAGGAAAGAAACGAAAGGAATTGCAGGCACAGTCTAACAAATACGCAGAAACGATTAAGATTATGAAGCAGGGATTATCCCATATCGTGCAGGATTACAAATATCCAACGGTAGATGCGTTCCTGCAAGTCTATAAACAAGGCAAGTCCGAGTATGAATCCTATGTCAAAGCAAACAAGGAATGGAACTCCAAGTATGGAGAAAACTCAATCCATCGAAAGCTGGCAGAAAAACAGGCAGAAGTTCAGAAACGGGAACAGGACAGAGATTTTAACTATCGTTCGCCATCAGACAGAGGAGCTAGATAATCTAATTAAATTCAAAAAAGATAAAGACCATCAAATTCTTTATCTTTTTTGAATATTTATGAAAAGTCATCCTGCTATTTAAAGTGTCTCATTAGATTTTTAATTGTTTCGACTATCATAAGAATGATTACGCAGAAAAAGGAATAAAACAATGTGGTATTCATCTTCGTGTTTCCAATTTTATAAAACAGCAGAAATCCAATGCTAACAATTATCACAGAAATAAGTTTATGTATCCATTTTTGTTTGGTGGTTAAACATATTTTATGGTTACTTATAGGTGCAAATAATATACACATAAGGACAAGTATCAAATATCCTAGTACAGTTGGCTTTAAATAGATTATAGCCCACTTATCAAGACAACCGAGAAAAAAGCTGCCTAAGATACATGTTAACTGCGTTGGAGCATGGGCACCTCCGGTATAATGTCGTAACAATGAAAAGGTAATTACCCAAATTAGGGTATAGCCGAGTGTATGTGATAAAACTCCCCATACGAACAATAACACTATGGTTATAAAAGTATTCAAAAAACATTCTAAGCCATATATGTATATTTCTAATTGATCCGCAGAAACATCCTCCCCGGATAGTTCTGCTAACTTATTAGCAATAGATGTAGCCCACTTCGTAATCATTCAAAATCCCCGCTTGTATCAAATCTTGTTGTATATTTGGCAAAAGCACTTATCACGTCTTTGGAATAAGAACGTGCGATTTGTGTAGTTAGATGATTTGACAATTCAATCGTTCCTGATGTAATACGATAGATATGTGCCATATTTACAATATAAGAACGATGGGTTCGGATAAATTCACTTGGCAAATGGACAATAATCTTATTTAGGGTAGACATTTGTTCATAGCATTTGCCGTCTACGGTCAATATATCCACATAATGTAATCTGCTCGAAAATGTCAATATATCTGCATAGGGAATACTTACAATTTCCTGCTTGTTTCGGTATATGTAGGTATTATTAGATAACTCCTTCGCGATTTCATCCAAACACAGAAAAAGAGTATTTTCCTTGACGGGTTTTAGCAAGTAGTTTAAAGCTCTGACTTCATATCCTCGGAATACATATTCTCTAAAAGCTGTTAAAAATACAATAATACCTTGATAACCAGATTCACGAAGGCGTTTAGCAACCTCAATTCCATTCATTTGCCCCATTTGTATGTCAAGGAAAAATGCTGAAGCCTGTATAGTTGTGCCTTCAGAATTTTTTGAAAAATATTCTTCGCCCGATTCGTATTCGTCAATTTCAATATCCCAATCATATTGCTGCCCGTATTTTCTTATTCCATTTTTCAGCCGTTCTGATTCGATCACAGAATCTTCAAGTATGGTTATTTTCATTTTCATAGTAGTTTGTTATTCTCCTTATCCGGTATCATAATATGTACGGAAAAAATTTTGTTATCAGATGTAATCTGCAATACGCCATCTGCCTTTTCTACAAGCTCTTTTACTCGTCTTATCCCAAGTCCATGTTCTTTTCCTTGTTTAACACTCAAAATGTCTCCATCAATGCTACCTTTTATCACACCATCATAATTATTTTCAATGTGAATCAGTATCATATTCTGGTAAGGTTTAATATAAAAATAAATGTATGGATGCTCGGTTGGATCAGAGATTATAAGTCTTTCTCCTGCTTCAATGGAATTATTCCATATATTTCCAAGTATGGATGAAAGCTCAACAGAATCAAGCGGAAAATTTTCAGGAGCCATAATAGAATATTCTGTCTTAATTCCGTGTTTTTCAGCATAATCAAGTTTTGCGGTAAGTATGCAGTCAATAGCAATATTTCCCGTTGCTATGGCACTTTGCGTAGTTGCAAGAGTGTTATGGTATTGCTCTGTATATGCTATAAGTTCATCCCATTTCTTGTCTTTTGCTAATACGTTGATTGCATCCACATAAATCTGCATATCATGTTTCATTTTTCGTAATCGTTCAGTTGTCTCAGATAAGCTATTGAACTCAGTCCTTTCCAGCTCATAAATCTTTTGTTCTTCCAGTAATCGTATGTTTTCTTCTTTTGAATAACCTAGCTGGTATATGTATAGCATCAATACTAAAAATAAAATAATAAAAAACAAGTCAACCAATGATAGCCTAGCTGAAAAGGATGAATCACCAAATTTATCAACAGATTCCAAAGTCAGCCTTAATATGTAGTGCCCGATTGCAAGTCCAGAAATTGCGATGAAAATATATGCAACTTTTTGGAACGGTGAAAGAGATATGTCTTTGTTTCCAATAGAATGAAATAACAAGACAAAAACAGCTATCATTGCCAAATATAACATGGTATATGGCTTCCGTAATGTTCCACCTAATAATAGCTCCAGAGACGCTCCTTTATAAAGAGTAACGGGAATAAAGAACGAAATCTGTTCTGCAACTAAGCAAATGATGGAATACGAAAAGCCCCAAAAGATACGGCGAATTATACTATCACGATAGAACAATACTGCATATCCAATGTCCAAAACACAAGATGACATCAAAGTGCTGTAGGATGATATTCCCATTTTATTCAGCGTGCATAACACAGCAAACTGAAATGATACGAAAAGAAACATCAAAACTGCTTGATGTTTATAATTTGCTCGAATACGCAATTTTTTATGGATAAATATTATAAACAATGCCAGTTCTAAGAAATTAACAATATATTCCCATATTGAGTCAATATATAGCATAGCTACCACTTCCTTTAATCATTCTCCGTCATATTTTATCATCAATAAAGTAGGTACACAACATAATATGCTACCGTTTGTGCATAGTGAGCTACCATTCATGCATAGAGGTATTGAAAAGTATAAAGATTTTGTTATATTCAAGGTATACTACTACATCTTAAGTATTCTGAGAATCTATAATATGGAGTGGAGATGATAAGATGTCGTACTTTAGGAATATTAACAGGATATATAATGTGTACTAGTATGTGTTGCGTTTCAATTTTCATAAAGATAACCTTTAAGAATAATTGAAGATAACCGTTGTTACATGATTGAAAAGGAGTGAAGGAGTATGCATTTTAAAAAATCTGTTTTAAAAAATCATTTATTGTATAGCATTATAACTTTAATGGCTATAGCAATGCTATTTCCTATTACGGCATTTGCACAAGCTTATGTACAAACATGGGATCTTGTTGATTCTGGCAAACATCTAGACTATGACGGAAACAGCACTTACATGAGTTATATTAACACTGGGGCTGCCACATGGAATGCATATAAATCTGGAGTAATCAGAAAAGACAGTGCTTTTGTTGTAGAAGATGTATACGTAAGCGATGTCAATGCTTCGAATGGATGGGCAGGCATGACATATTCTAGTGGTAAAATTGAACTCAATACCTATTATATGAGCGGTTATAGTAATAGTAAAAAACAGAATGTAGCGACACATGAATTGGGACATGCATTAGGGTTGGATCACAGTACTTCAACAGATGTTATGGATGCAGCAATTACGGGACATACTAGTACGCAGGCATTATCTCAAAATGATAAAGATTCATATGATGCCGCATATAATAATTATTAGGGGAGGGAGAACGCTATGAAAAAATCAAGTATCTATGGTATTTTGTCTATTGTTCTTATCGTAGGAATGTTTTTTACAGGATGTGCATCCAAAAATAATGCAAGTCAACTGAATACAAATGTATCTAACTTGCCAATCCACCAGATGCACGCATCTTTTGTATATGATACTGATAACATTCGCGAAGCTGTTGGTATCTGTGATTACGTATTTGTAGCAAAGGTTGTCAGTTGCGATGGAACCGAGTATCGAAATGTTATAACGACTGAAGATGAAAAAGGAAATCCTAAGGAGGTCGGTTCGCCTTACACTAATTATACTATTCAGGTTCTCGAAAATATAAAAGGTGAACTTATTACAGATAAACCTATTCCTATTGTTAAACAAGGCGGAATTTCAGAAAAACAAGATGCTATTTATCTGTTTGAGAATGATTCACTGCCTTCCGAAAATTCCATTTATATCTTTTTGGCATATGCACAAGAGGATGGTTCGTTACTAATTTCTGGTCCAAATTCAAATGTAATGTGTAACGATTCGAATATGTATTCTATTAATTCTGTCTCAGAGGAAAAATCAGTTACAGAATACGATGAGTTTATTACATATAAAGATGCTAATGATAATGAGATTATTCCAGTTGATCGAGAGCGTTATAAATCTATATATGAGACTGACAATAATTAATCATTATTTCTGAAATATATAGATTAAAGATGGCAGGTAGGTGCTTAACCTATCTGCCATCTTTTCGGTTTTATACCTATATGTAGAACAGTTCGTGCATGTTGGGCTACCATTCGTGCATAGA
>CALMUC010000253.1 GCA_937872845.1 uncultured Lachnospiraceae bacterium
AAACTTCAGCTATTCTGGGGGTTGGATTTCCTTCCCAAGGTTTGCTTGCAACCCCTTTTGTTGTAATTGCGCCAATTTTATTTAAATCTGTAAATTCATCATATTCCATTCCAGAGCCAAATGTACCTGACGCTACTGTAACAGGATTTTTCCACTTTACGCCGGCAATATCTATCTGCGTATTTATCATAGGATTACCTCCTCAGCTAAAAATACAGGTCCATCCTTACAAATTCTTTTATTTTTCACTTTTGAATGATCATCAATATTCTTTGAATCAACAACACAGCCAAGACATGCACCTATTCCGCATGCCATATGTTCTTCAAGTGAAATATAAGCCGGCATATTTTTTTCTTCAGAATATGCCTTTACTCCTTTTAGCATAGGTTTTGGACCACAGGCATAAATAACATCCCCTGAAATATCATAATCATTTAAGCCATCAATAACATTTCCCTTTATTCCACAATTTCCGCTGTCACTTGTGATATATACAGTTGATATCTTTTGAAATTCATTTAATAAAAATGGTTCATTTCTATATCCCAATACAACTGAAATATCATTCTTACTTATTCCTTTTTCAAAAAATTCCTTTGTAAGTTCAAGCATAGGCGGTATCCCAATTCCACCACCCAAAATAATCGGATGTACAGCATCAACTGAATATCCATTTCCAAGTGGTCCAATAATTTCTATCTTATCCGATGCTTTGAGCAAACTGAATTCTTTTGTTCCACCTCCTGCAATACGATAAACCATCCGAATAATTCCACTTTTTTTATCTATATCGCAAATACTGATCGGTCTTGGAAGAAGTCTTGAAAAATCATTTGTAAACAGTGAAATAAACTGTCCGGCATGTGCTTCCAATGATATTTCCTTATTCCTTATATATAAACTGTATATATTATCGCCTAAATCATCTTGACGAACCACTTCTACAAGTTCTTTTTTCATTTTAATCCTTTCAAATATTATTATATAAATATTTGCAAAATAATATTTTTTATTAACAAGCGAATATGTCAATATGATTTTACAAAAAATCAATTATATCAATCTGGCATTTAAAGTATATTTTCGAACCATAATAACCATATTTCATCGGTAAACTGCCCACATCTAAAGATGTACGGACCTCAGCCGCTGTTTGAAATTTGTGAAATTATATTTGTTATATCAACAATGCCTGTTTTAAATCCTCTTTCATATCAATAACAGCTTCTCTTGATGCATCAGCAAAATTTTCAGGTGAAAATCTGTTTTTATAGCATTCATTTTTATATGCCGCTATTATTCCACGTGATGAATTAACTATCGCACCTAAACCATCTTTGTTAAAAAATCCCTTAAGATCTTTTCCCTTTCCACCTTGTGCTCCATAACCCGGAACCAAAATCAATGCATGAGGCATACGTTTTCTAAGTTTTTCTCCCATTTCAGGATAAGTTGCACCCACAACAGCCCCAACATTACTGTAGCTGCCATCCATGGAGTTTTTACCCCATTCTTCTACATAATCTGCAACTATTTCATAAATAGTCCTGCCTTCTGTATTACGATCCTGAATTTCACCTGATGAAGCATTTGATGTCTTTACAAGAACAAAAATACCTTTGTCAAATTCATCACAAACATCAATGAATGGCTGTACTCCATCAGATCCAAGGTATGGATTAACTGTTACCATGTCTTCATTAAATGGCGCAATCATTTTTGATCCGATTTTTATCTTTCCAATATGCCCAGCTGCATATGCTCCTGATGTTGAGCCTATGTCTCCCCTCTTAATATCTCCAATGACTGTCAACCCTTTATCCTGACAATATCTAACTGTCTTTTCAAATGCCATAACTCCAGGCACACCAAACTGTTCATACATTGCAATCTGTGGCTTAACTGCGGGAATTAAATCTGATATTGCATCAACAATTTTTTTGTTGAATTCAAAAATTGCAAATGCTGCTGCATCCAGTGTCTCACCATACTTATCAATTGCATTACTAAGTAAAAATTCAGGAATAAAGTCAAGTTTCGGATCTAACCCTACAACTATTGGAGCATTTTTTTTTGTTATCTCATTAAGAAGTTTCTCTACCATTTTATCTCCTTTGATATATCAAAACTATTCCACTAAATCTTGCTTATTGTAACAAAAACCTTTTTCATCAGCAACATCAATGAGATCTAATATATTTTTTTCACCAAGTTTGGTTATGTGATATTCTTCATTTGAATTTTTTATATATAATTTATTTCCATTTATTTTATCAATATATTCTCGATTAATAAGATCCCATCTGTTTATACTGATAAAATTATTTTTCAAAAGGAAATCACAAACATCGTTACAATTTCTTATTTCAATCTTTGCCGTTTCTTTTTCAGTTTCAAATTTATAATATCTGCCACCTTTTTCTACAGATATTAAACTGTTTAGTTTAAAAATTCTTTTTTCTCTTCCGCTTAAAATTTCAAGAAACTTCGACTCACACTTTTTTGTTTTCGTTTTTGAAACAAATTGTTCTATACGATTTTTTAAACATCTCGGACTTTCTGACTCAAAAACACAACAACACATGTTTCTTTCAGCAAATGAAAATATATCAGGCATATGTGCATCAATATCAAAAATATTCAACAAAATATGTGCATATCTATACTGTTCCATCTTCCTCAAAGAATCAACAAATGCAATTGTTTCTTTTTTTTCTTCCTCATAATACTTTTGGCTTTTTTTCGGATATTGAACAATAAAAAAATCTAAAGATTTCCTGGCCGCATACACAAGTGCTATTTCAGCATTTGAAAACCTCATCAATTCAACATCATTAACCACTTTTGAAAGCGAACTGTCCAACTCTGCTCCATCAAACTGATTCCTTGAAAAAATCATCCCCTTCATAGTTCTTACCCCCGTTTAATTAAAATTTTTATACTGAAAAAAGGCTTACAAAACATGTAAGCCTTTAATCCTTAATGTTATTGTGCAGCAGAACCAGCCGGTGCTGTCGTTGGTGCTGCCGTCGTTGGTGCTGCCGTCGTTGGTGCTGCCGTTGTTGGTACTGGAGTTGTTCCTGCTACAAATGAAGCACTAATTGAATGGTTTGCATTCACTGTTGAAAATGTGTATTCAGAAACTGCTCCGACACTTGCACCGTCAACCTGAACATCCTGAATCGTATATCCTGCTGAAGGTGAAATATATATTGTAACATTACTATCCTTTGCTGCTCCTGTTGATGCTGAAATCGCGCCACCATCCCCAGCAGACGTTGTTATTGTAAAATCAGGTGAAGCCGGGTGAAGCTGGCAAACTGACGAAAATATTGAATCATCATAGGCAAAATCTGCACCTTCTATAACACGATTTCCATTTTCATCCGTTTCAACAAAATATGTTCTCGTATTCGGACAATTAGCAGTTGCAATCTGATGTGAATCAAGACAAATTGTAATAGTGTTATTATGTCCCTCACAATGTTCAGTCGGAACAGAATCAGAAGCACACCAATCTGTCACCGTAGGACATGACTCTCCAGGTAAAAGACCACTTATCTGACATAATGTGACTTTTTCAAGTCCATCAGGCTGAACCCAATCTTTTGTTTTATCATGATTTTCAAGATTAGCTATTCCATCCATAATATCTCGCCACATAACTTTATGCATAGATGTATTACAACTCATATTTGAATCATATCCATACCAAATTGAGCCTGTATAATATGGTGTCATACCGCAAAACCATAAATCATATTCGTTTGATGTTGTACCGGTCTTGCCTGCAGCAATACCTCCAGTCTGAAGTTTAGCGCTTGTACCGGTACCACTGTTTACGCAGTCTTTCATGGCATCTATCATCTGCCATGCAGTTGTAGCCTTACACATTTCACTTGCACGTTTTGATGCATCTGTATTATCCAGAATAAGATTTCCGTCATGATCAAACACTTTTGAATAGTAAACCGGTTTTTCATATACACCCATATTTGCTATTCCCGCATAAGCAGCTGTAATCTCAAGGTTTGTAACACCATGAGTAAGACCACCCAGTGCCGTAGCCTGCTGTATATCTGAATAGATGTCACCATTTGAGGCTACTTCTTTATCTACAATTGTCGTAAATCCCTCTTTTTTAAGATATTCAAATGCTTTTGCCGGAGTAACTTTAGTAATAGCCTGAACGGCAATTATATTCATAGAATCGCGTATTGCATCTCTTAAGGATGACCATCCCCTGTATCCACTATACCAGTTCTTTACAGGTGTACCATTTTCAAACTGATACGGCGCATCATCAAACGATGTTGCAAGGCACCCACCTGTATCTACAAGCGGAAGAAATGCTGCAAGAACTTTAAAACATGATCCAGGCTGTCTTTCTGCATCTGTTGCTCTGTTAAATCCTAAGTTCTCACTTTTCTTACCACGCCCGCCTGAAATTGCTTTGATATATCCAGTTGACTGATCAATAATAGTAACAGAAGTCTGAGGCTGAATCTGAGTATTAAAATTCTCTGCAACAAAAGATCCGCCAGTCTTATCAAGCATAGCCTCCTTGTATGTGTCTGCGGCAGCTCTTGCTGCGGACTCATCCTTATAAATATTATTATATGCCGACTTTCCTGTTTCAGTACGATAATAATTCAGCATTGTATTGGTATCATAATTAAGATTCGTTTTTCCATCTTTGTCAAGAAGAGTAAGTGTATAATTTAGTGCAACACTTGAATCTTCCGGATAATACTTTGAATCATTTACAACATTATCAACAATGCTCTGAATATTCTGATTTTCTACAGCATAAACACTATATCCTCCAGAATAGATCTCATTATATGCCTCATCTTCATCTATGTTGTAATAATTTTCAAAGTCCTCAGCAAGCTGTTGAAGCAGAGCATCTACATAATATGAATTATATTTCTTATTTTCATCATTTTCCTGCTTAACTTTTTGAATTCTGCTGTATACATCATCATTCTTTGCAGTATCATATTCCTGCTGACTTATATATCCGAGTTCAAGCATTTTCCCAAGAACCTGCATACGTCTTTTATTATTAACTTCAGGATATATTACAGGATCATATGCATATGGATTCTTTGTGATTCCAGCAATTACAGAAATTTCAGAAAGCGTAAGATCCTTAACATTCTTGTTGAAATATCGTTCAGCCGCAGCCTCTACACCATTAACACCCTGTCCAAGATAAATAGTATTCAAGTAATATTCCAAAATTTGTTTCTTTGTGTACTTTTTTTCAAGATCTATTGCAAAATATTGTTCCTGAACTTTTCTCTCAACCTTCTGAAGTTTTGTTGTTTCGTTCATACCAACATCAAACACCTGATTTTTTATCAGCTGCTGAGTTATCGTTGACGCTCCTTCACTAAAATCACCTGAAGAAACATCTTTTGCAAAAGCTCTGAAAATACCTCTTATATCAACGCCATTATGTTTCCAATATCTCTCATCTTCAATAGAAACAAATGCATCAACCATTGTTTTGGGAATTTCATTATAATACACATATACTCTGTTTGAATTTGCAGTCGACAACGTGTCAAGTACTTTTCCATCCTGATCATATATTGTCGTCTTAAATCCCTGTGGTTTAATGTTGATTTTACTTATATCTGGTGAATCATCCAGAATAGATCGGAAGAGCGTCGTGTAGGGAAAGAGTGTTCAGAG
>CALMUC010000254.1 GCA_937872845.1 uncultured Lachnospiraceae bacterium
CTATAGCGCAGAATTTCCCAATGATGAGCTTATCACCTAAAAATTCATAGTGATGCGTAACGTGCTCTTCAAAGCGCTCTGCACCACTGATATCGTCATAGTAGGTGTAATCACCGATGACAATATTTGGGCGTGTGATTACATTTTTAATGTAGCATACGCTTTTTATTTTTTCATTCGGATAAATTGAATTTGGATCTGGTCCATATTGCATAAATAATTCTCCTCAAATGGGGCCTTGTGTTTAATCTCAAGGACATATTGAAATCTGTTCAGTTACTTATATTCCTTCGGAATAGGAACATTAAATCTTTCGCATAGTAACCTTACGTCATGAATATCATTTTCATCATGCTCATATCCCATGTGAAATAAAACTTGATTTTCAGCATCTATACACTTTACAACTTTATCACCTATTTTCCCAATGCCACTAAACACGTTTGGTGGATACGTTTCACCTTCAAAAACAAGGTATCCTTGTTCGTTGAATTCAAATACATGAAGATCGATTATCCTGTCTTTAGCGTCCTTCCAAACCGTGTGATTTGTAGTGGTATATGCTTCAATAACTTCAGCAAAGCCTTTTTCTTTCAATATTTCAATAAAATCTTTGCTGTTTTTTTCTTCCACAAATAAATCAATATCGTTGTGGAACCTTGTTTCTTCTCCTAATAGAGCATCAACTCCCCAGCCACCATCTAACCAAATGGCAATCCCATTTTCTTCGGCGTATAAAATTATCTCAATGGCATCTTTTTTATTTACCATGCAACTCCTCCGTTCAAATTCTAATTTATCGCTACAATAGCAACGTTTTTAACCAACATCCAACCTGACCACACAACCTCGAAAATTCCCGAAAAAACATCTAATCTGACCACTCGCGACCCTTGATATCTAACCTGACCACTCGCGGGGCTATGACATCTAACCTGACCACTTGACTATCAAAAAGTGCCTTTATGGACTTGTTTCCGCGAAGCGATATTTTCATGTTCTTCGCTCAATGGGTTTCACACCCATGTGTGCTAAAACCCTTGATATATCAGGGTTTCCGGACTTCATGCTATTTTACCCTTGTTATCAATACTACCGTCTCAACGTGGCATGTTTGTGCAAAATTATCTGCACAGCATCCTTTTTTCATCCTGTACCCGGCTTTATAAAACAGCTCAAGGTCTCTTAACAATGATGTTGGCTTACAACTTATATAAACTATATTTTTTACCCCATAGTCTATTATCTTATTCAGTGCTTTGGGATTGACCCCATCTCTCGGTGGATCAAGGATAATAAAATCCGGTTTTTCTTCTATATCATCCAATTTTTTCAGAACATCGCCGCAAATAAATTCACAATTTTTCAGCTTATTGAGTTTTGCATTACTTCTTGCACTTTCAACTGCTTCCGGAATAATTTCAACACCGACAACCTTATTTGCAACTGGCGCCATAAGCTGCGCAATAGTCCCGGTTCCTGAATACAGGTCGAAAATTGTATCAGCGAGCAGTTCCGACGATTCATTGTTTTTGCATGCAAATTTTACATATTCACGCACCTTTGCATACAGGATTTCTGCACCTTTTGTATTTGTCTGAAAAAATGAAAATGGTGTTATCTTGAATTCAAGTCCCAGAACCTTTTCCATCAGATAATCATCGCCATAAAGATGCATTACTTTTTCCGGCACTATTGCATCCGAAAATGAATCATTTTCTGTATATACAATACCTGCAAGATGATTATATCCTTCCAGCGAACGAATTTTATCGCTTTCAAAAAGCTGTGTCATTCCATTAACCCATTCATCCAGATTCATCTGGACAAGAGCTTCATTTACTCCGCTTTCTTCCTTTGGAACATTTAAATCTTCTCTTGTCGTTGTGACAAGATTTACCATAATCCCGCCATCTGATGAACTTTGTCTGATTACAAGGTTTCTAAGTATCCCGCAGTGCTGCATTTTATGGTAAAATGGCACTTTTTTATCACGAAAATATTTCACAGTATATTTAAGAATCTCATTCCAGGCAGGACGCACAATTGCACACGAATCTATCGAAAGAATATCATAACTGCTGCCTTGCCTGTGAAGTCCAAGTGTCAGCGGGCCATATTGTTCTGCATCTCCAAATGTAAATTCCATTTTATTTTTATAATGAAATGGATCCGGAGATGGTAAAATTCCTTCCCATTCAAAATCACGACCTATATAAGGCAAGAGCATTTCCTTCACCATTTTTTCTTTGATTTCCAGTTGTTTTTCATATGCTACAGTCTGATAAGTACAGCCACCGCATTCATAAAAATGATTACATAGCGGCATTCTTGTTACAAGCGGCGATTCTGTGACTATTCTTTCAAATATTCCATCAGCTGAATCAGCACGCTTTTTCTTTATCTTAACCTCAACCTCTGCACCGGGAAGAACTTCCTTACCTTTCGTTGTTATTTTTCTTGTTATATCTTCTCCTGTATCCGGATTTTTTTCTGTAAAAAGAAAGCTTCCCTTATTTGGGAAGCTATAACTTGAAATTGTTCCTCTGATTATATCGCCTTTTTTCATATGTAATTCCTTTTTATAAAAGTTTTTTCCATTCAGCCGTATATTTTCCGTCATCTTCCATCATAACTATAATGTATCCCTGAGCACTTCCGCCTCTCGGAAGTGAAATACTGCCAGGATTCATAATTCTTATTCCTCTGTCATCTATATCACACGGAACATGTGTATGTCCATAAAACACAATATCGCATCCATCCTGCGCTGCCTGATATGAAATAATCCCGACTCCTCTTTCTGCCGAATGCCTGTGTCCATGCACCACCATTATTTTATGTCCATACATTTCAAACTCAGCCATCTCCTGAACATTTTTTGCCAGACTCCAGTCGCAATTACCTCTTACGAAAATAACCGGCACCAAAGGTACTCCAGCCCATAAACGAATCTCATCCCAGCCGTGTTCTACATCTCCACAATGTATCAGCATGTCTGGTTTTTCAAGATCAAGTGCTTTTTTTACATTTTCATTTACTCCATGAGAATCGCTCATAACAAGTATTTTCTTTGCCATTTTATATCATCTTTCCATTTTATATCTTTTTTTGATTTATATAATCTTTACAATTTATAATATTTTTTGAATTTATATTGTCTTTCAAGTTTGTATTCTGTCTTTTATTCGGTTACTTTTTCGTTTGTTCCTTCATCCATAAGAAGTTCTCTTATTGCACGAAGTGCCTGTCCGCGATGACTGATTTCATTTTTTTGTTCAGGTGAAATTTCTGCAGAAGTTCTGCCAAATTGTGGCAAATAGAATATAGGGTCATAACCAAAGCCATTCTTACCAGCGCTCTGATGTGCGATCTTCCCCTCCATAACTCCTGTGCGCGTCTCGCACCTTCCATCAGGAAAAACTGCAGCTATTGCGCAGACGAATCTTGCTGTTCTATCTGCTTCTGCAACATTTTCCATTCTCTTAATGAGATTATTGTTCTTTATAAGATATGGTGTATCATGTCCCATATATCTCGCTGAATAAATTCCTGGTTCTTTATTCAGTGCATCTATCTCAAGTCCTGAATCATCAGCAAGTACTATAGCATCTTTCCACGATGCAATTGCTGCACGCTTATCAATGCTGATTTTTCCATGCTTGCCCTTCATTGGTCCTGATTCACTTGCTGCCAAAATAAAATTATATACAGCTTTGGCTTTGATAACAGCGTTCTCTTCAAATGTATCGCCATCTTCAACTATGTCCATATTGATGCCAGCTTCTTTCATTGAAACAACTTCATATCCAAGTCCCTCAAGAATTTCACGAATTTCCACCAATTTATTCTCATTTCCCGTTGCAAATACAATTCTTTTCATTGTTATCTCCTATAAAATTTATAATTTTTTTGCAAAACCACATTTCTAAAAAACAAGCAATCTGTGCTATGACGCTGCCTGCTTATTTTCTTCAGGTGTAGACATCATGTTCTATTTCGTGCAGGCATGAATCGAAATGGTTCTTTAACCTGTAATCATATTATCTGTTATCGGTGAAAGCTTTTAAACAAATATTGCAGTCAGAGTCTTCTGCCCTATGCCATTTAACTCCATTAAGGCTTGCATATCCCTCCCCGTCAGAAAGGTCAATATCTTCAGTCGCATCACCATTAGAGCACTCTACAGCAATAGGTTTTTTACTGCCTTTAGTCTGTATTTTTACTACAACTGCATACTTCTGTCTTTTTTTTATAATTGTATCATCTGAAAATTCGACAGTATAATATCCCGAATAAATCTTGCTTCCACTGCATACATATATCATATTTTCAAAAGATTTTACATTCTTAAAATCCGGCACAATATATACTTCGTAACTTGTAGATTTACCTGTTGCATAAAATGATACGGCCTTTATGCTTTCATCAGATTTTGCTGTATACACATTTGCAAAATATGCTGTATCATCTCCAAACCCTATTTGTCCTGTCCATCCAAGCAGATCACTCTGATATATATTATCATAATTATTATTTGCGTCTATTTTTGAATATAAAACACATCTTTGCCCAATATTTGAATCTGCATATGAAACATAAAAATACCCATCATCTCCAAAATCTGTACCCCAGCTGTTTTTACAGATAAATGCTCCATCTGAAGATGGCCTGTTCGTAAAATTATCCTTCGAATAAGTGTCATCCCAACCAACAATAACCACATCGTGATTGGCAGATTCATTTCCACTATAATAATATGCCGCATTTTCCTCATTATAATATTTAGAGTTCTTGCCGCCATATGTAAGAGCCATATATATAGGAGCTTCAACTCCGCCATATTTAAAAATTGTATTTTTTATATCATAAAGACTTGCATCATTTAAAATAAGCGCTTCCTGAACATGTTCCGCTGACTCATAAACCGATTTATTACTGCCACTATACAAATAATCACTATCTGTAACAGGGCCTTTCCATGCTGCAAGATATGCAATACTCATTGTGCTCTCCCCTCCAGAAGAAAGTGTATATCCACAATTTTCAGACATATGATCAACTGAATATATATTTTTATTCATTGGCATTTCATCAGACTCCAGTGCTCCCAGTGAAGCAAATGCCCAGCATGTACCGTTTTCCCCCTGATCTCTGACCTCAGTAACTCTGCCTTCCTTTCTCAAATCATACTTTTCCGGAAGATTTGTCTTTTCCGCTTCTTCACTTATATTCACCATATTTTCAGCATAAATATAATCACATGAATATCCTAAAAGTTTTATATTCTCCGAAATAGGAATATAGAGTTTTCCATTGATTTTCTTCGGAGCATCTTTGAGTTTAACAAGAGTTCCATTTGCATAAGAACTTTTTCTTCCATCTTTATATTCTATTCTCTCTTCATTGCATTCAAGCATTATCCTGCCACTTGGATATAATACAACCGAACATCCGATTGTACCTTCAAGAAACTCTTCAGACGCCATAATTTCCATATTTTGACCTGTCATGACATCTGATTTATTATTATTTACATTGTCTCCCTTGAAGTTTAATAACACTTGATTTTCTGTACTGTATTTTTCCTGTTCTTTGCAAATTTCATTTGCTGCATTCTGAACATTTTCACCCGCTTCTACGTGATAATCATGATTATATGATAAACGCAAAACAACTGCCACAAATAATCCTGCTGCCATGACAAATAAAATTATGCGTTTCATTATTATTTTCCCTGTATATGCAGATGCTCCTGTCCCGCTTTTCATAACACTTTTCATACCATTTCCCCAAAAATATATATTCCCACACAAAACTTTATAATTTTATCTGCCTTTTACCGGTTTCGGTCCCATGAACTGATAAAAATATGCTTTTATCATACCATTATAAATTTTACGATTTTTATCAGCTTTTCTGCCGATATATTTTTCTGCATCTTCATAAGAAGTAATTATGAACATCGACCATTTATCAAGTTTACTGAAGCTTTCGCCTATTGCCGAATAAAGTTCAGGCAAGTCAGCCTTATCTTCAAGCCTCTCTCCATAAGGCGGATTTGTTACTATAAAGCCATATTCTTTCTGACTGCTGACATCTCTTACATCTTTATTTTCAAATTGAATATATTTGCCTACCCCTGCTGCTTCAGCATTAGCTCTTGCGCAACGCACAATTTCAGCATCAATATCTGACCCTCTGAGAAACATTCCGGGAACATCTTCTATTACCTGCGACTTTGCTTCTTCCCTTGCTTCATTCCATTTTTTCTCTGAAATGATTTTTGTCCATTTTTCAGAAACAAACTCACGATTAATTCCCGGAGCTATATTTGCTCCGATCATAGCCGCTTCAATCGGAAATGTACCACTTCCGCAAAACGGATCAATAAACGGTCTGTCACTTTTCCATGGAGTATTAAGAAGAAGTGCTGCGGCAAGTGTTTCAGATATCGGAGCCTTACCGACAAATGTACGATATCCCCTTTTATGAAGTGAAACACCTGACGTATCAATCCCGACTGTAACTATATCCTTTTTTATAAATATTCTTACCGGATAATCCGCTCCATCTTCTGAAAATCTCTTCACAAAATATGTCTGACTCATCCTTTCGACCATTGCCTTTTTTGCAATTGCCTGAATTGATGTAGCAGCAAAAAGTTTACTTTTATTTGTTGTGGCTTTAGTCACCCAGAACCTTGCATTTCTTGGCAGAAATCTCTCCCATGGTATATCTCTTATTCCATCATATAATTCATCAAATGTCTCAGCCTTAAAACTGCCACACTTCAGCATCACTCTTTCTGTTGTCCTGAGAAATATATTTGATCTCGCAACAGCACCGGCATCTCCGCTAAATGTAACCCTTCCATCTTCTACTTCTGTGATCTGATATCCTATATTCTGAATTTCTCTCTTCAACACCGCTTCCATACCAAAATGACACGGAGCGATAAATTCAAACATTTCATTTTCCATTAACAGAACCTCCACTTTCCACTTTCTCGGGAATATAATAATTATATATTCATTCCTTTTGAAATCACCTGTTTTCTAGTATAATGGTGTCGAAGATACATTTCTACACGCATTGTTGATGTTTTGAATTTAAATTGAACATAGAAAGGACTGCCTATGTGGTATGACGAATCAGTATTTTATCAGATTTACCCTCTCGGTTTTTGCAGTGCTCCATTTGAAAATGACGGAGAACTTAAACACAGAATATTAAAAGTATGCGAGTGGATTCCTCATATGAAAAAGCTTGGCATTAACACGATTTACTTTTCCCCCGTTTTTGAATCAGATACACATGGCTATAACACCCGCGATTATGGGTTGATTGACCGGCGCCTTGGAACAAATGAAGACTTTAAAAAAGTCGTTGATACTCTTCACGAAAACGACATTCGTGTCGTGCTTGATGGCGTATTTAACCATGTAGGACGAGGTTTCTGGGCTTTTAAAGATGTACAGGAGAAAAAATGGGATTCACCATATAAGGACTGGTTTCATTTGTCATTTGACGGGAATTCAAACTATAATGACGGATTCTGGTACGAAGGATGGGAGGGGAATTTTGATCTGGTCAAGCTAAATCTTCAAAATCCCGCTGTAACTGAGCACATTTTTGATAAAGTAAAATATTGGATAGATTATTTCAATATTGACGGTCTTCGTCTTGATGTTGCATATTGCCTTGATAAAGGCTTTATACATAATCTTCATGAATTTACAAACAGCCAGAAACCGGATTTCTTACTTCTGGGTGAACTTATGTTTGGGAACTATAATGACTTTGTAGGTCCCGGAATGCTTGATTCCTGCACAAACTATGCATGCTATAAAGGTCTTTACTCAAGCTTTAACTCTATGAACCTCTTCGAAATCATGAATAATGTCATTCAGTTCTTCGGACCTGAGAACTGGAGCTGGTATCGTGGGAAGAATCTCCTTAATTTTACAGATAATCATGATGTTACGCGTGCCGCATCTATACTTAGCAATCCGGCTCACCTGCCACTTATATATGCCCTTATGTTTGGAATTCCTGGAATTCCATGCATTTACTATGGCAGCGAATGGGGTGCAAAAGCAAGAAAAGAAGATGGTGATCCGGCTCTCAGAGTATCATTTGAAAATCCGGAATGGAACAGCCTGACAACACTTATACGTCGTCTTTCTGAAATACATAAAACTCATAAAGCCCTTCAGTATGGCTCATTCAGAAGTATTCTTCTTACAAACCATCAATGTATTTTTGAAAGAAAATATGATGACGGGCACGGCTGTCAAGAGAGAATTCTTGTCGCCATAAATGCCGGTGACTATGACTTTACTGCACATTTTGATGCCGGATGCGGACTTGCTGATGAACTGATTACAGATACAAAACAAGATTTCGGCGGAGGTTCAATTCTTTCTCCATACTCAGCAAAATTCTGGTTAATGGAAAAATAGTTTTATATATAAAAAATGAAGTTTCAGTTACTCAAATTTTCGGGTAACTGAAACTTACTGTAAAAATAAAAAATTTTTAGTACATAAATACATCAAGATCAACTTTAGCACTGCTTATTCCATCAACATATCCTTGGTTCGAATATTGATAGCCCTCGGTATGGTATGGAAATACAGGTGTTTCATATGCAGCCAGCCATAATTTATACTTTCCTATTTTATCTATATTTATATTCTTTATAAACCAATCACGACTTGCATAAACCATTGGTGTATACCCGGCTTTTTCTATTGTTTCGCAAAATCCAAGAATAGCATCTGTTCTATTATCTGAACTTATTCCATTTGCCCGCGCATTAACACCATACATATATTCTGTATCACAAACTACAGGTTCTGTAATATTATGATCCTTTATCTGCTGAAGACAGAAATTTGCTTCTTCTGCTCCCTCTGCGTAATTTACAGCTTCCGAGTAAAAATAAACTCCTGTCGAAATTCCTGCGTCTATAGCTCCTGCAACATTATCATTATACTTTGCATCCTGCGTTATTTTACCATCGGCTCCATATCCGCGATATCCTACTCTCAAAAACGCCTTTCCTATTCCGGCAGCTTTTACCTTTGTCCAGTCGATATCACCCTGAAACTCTGAAACATCTATTCCTGCTGTTCCTGAAGCCACTCCATTTTTATAATAATTTTTATAAAGTCCGCCTTCCTGAACGTAAAAATCCTTAGCCCAGTCATATTCATTTCTTGTAACATTTGCACTTATCTTATAGTATTCACAATCGGGATATGTTCCAAACAATATATATGCTTTATCCAGATATGCAAGATAATTTGCCGCTGACTTTGAAGTGATATCTGTATTTGAATCAAATGTCACTTTTTGGGTAAGTACCTTTGCTGCCTCAACAGGTTTTCCTTCATTCTCTATCTGAATGATCTTTCTTATTCCCACAAACATCAAAACTACAAGAAGGCCAAAACATATCCACGCTATAATAAGTTTCTTAATTTTCCGGTTCATTCATTCACAATCTTTCTCTGCTTTAAAATAATAAAAATGGAAATTCCTGCCGCCGCAAGAAGTATTCCCATAGCTCCAACAACAATCGATGACATAATTGAAAGTTCATCTGTAGCAAGCAGCGGAAATGCTGTAGAAACTGCATCAGGGTAATACATTTCTGCAACTGCAAGTGAATTGTTCATAAAATGCATCATCATTGCCGGATATATGCTGTCTGAAAAATAAACTACCGCAGCAAGTGCAGCCCCGAGAACTGCAGTTGTAAAAAATCTGACTATACTCATATGGTAAACTCCAAATATTACAGATACAAGAATAATGCTGGTTACAATCTTATATTTCGACCTGAATGATGAAAGCAAAAATCCCCTGAACATCATTTCCTCGCATATAGCTGGCGCAACGGCAGTAACAAGAAGCGTAATAACCGGACTGTCTGTCATAAGAACTGATTCCAGTTCTGTGCCTACATTCTCGGCTTCATTTGGAAAAATCATAGCTACAAACTGTGTTATTATTCCCCCTATCAGTATTGTTCCTATTCCAAGAAACAATGCAGCAACAAATGAAAGTGCATGTGTCTTTTTGAAACTATAAGTTTCTTTTAAACTTTTTTTTGTATAGAACACATATATCAGCGGAATTACAAGAATTATCATTTGAATTCCAAAGACTCCGCCGATGCCGTATTTAATCTGAAGTAATGTTCCGAGAAAAATATAAACAAACATTACAAGAAATGTAATAAACCACGCATCTCCCGGTGTCGGTGTTCCGCCCTTTTTTATATTTCTCCGTTTTTGAAAAAGCTGCAGACTAAAGCGGCCCTCATCAAAAAGCACGCTCTCACTGTCATAAATCTTCCCAAGGAACATGACTGCTAAAAAAGCATAAACCACATTGCTTATAAGCACAATCGCAATTATTCCGTAATCAACTTTAAAAAGCAGCAGATTTTTTATCATAAGGCATATATTTGCAATAGGAACAAGTGCCATTTTATGTGTCAGTTCAACATTTGGAATAAATCCGATATATCCAGTAAACATAACAACCAGCGTAAGCGGTGTAATATAATTATTTGCCTCTTTGTATGATTTTGCAAAAGCTGTTATGCACATTGTCACAGCACTTATGAACAGTGAAAAGGCAAGTATTGCAAGTATTGTAAAAATGATAGCAGGAACAAATTTTGCAATATTAAAGCCGCCAAATGAAATTCCCATCATCCCGACAAATTCATCCTTCATAATATGGAACATATAAAATGCCATAAATCCCATTGAAACAACATTTAATATTGCAGATATTATTCCAATAAGTGCAACCGTCAGGAATTTGGCAATTATTATTTCTCTGTTACTTACAGGGAGTGTGAGAAGCGTCTCTAAAGTACCGCGTTCTTTTTCACCTGCCGTCGTATCTATAGCAGGATACATGGTACCGATTAATAGTGAAAACACAAGCAAAAATGGCAGAATAGTTCCAAGCATGCTGCCGGCTGACTGTTCACTGCTGGCTATGTCTTTATCATTTACAATAATCGGATTCATCACTGCATCTACAGAAAGTCCAGCCTCCTGAATAGATTCATCAGCTTTCTTTTCTTCCATTTTGTCAATTATATCCTTGACAATCCCTGCCGCATAATTTGAATTTGTTATTGATGAAACATAATAAATATTATATTCAATTTTCCCTTCTGAAGAAATCCCGGAAGTAACGTAAACATCTATCTGTTCATTCTGAAGTGCCTTTTTATAATTTTTTACGTCACTTTTAACAACATTTATTTCATCTCTTGGTTTAGATGCTGATGTTGATGAAGCCTTTACATTTTCAGCAGCGGCTTTTTTTTCTGCTTCTGCATTGTGTAAATTAATGCTGTTCTCCAGTGCTCCGTTATCAGAAGCAATAATTACAGCCTTATAGTTCTCACTCTCCATATTGTTTTGTATCATTGTCATTACCGCAAAGCATCCAAAAAAAATGAGCGGATATAACATAATAGGAACAAAAATCATCATTATAATTGCTTTTTTATCTCTGAAAACATCCAGAATTTCCTTTTTGAAAAGAAGTTTGAGCATTTTAGTTCTCATATGTCATTCCCTCCTTCTCAATCACAGCATAAAAAGCCTGTCTCATATTTTCAGTTTGAGTGATTTCCTTCAGTTTTTCCGGTGTTTCATTACAAATTACCTTTCCATGATTCAGCATTATAATTCTATCACACAGATATTCAGCTTCTTCCATATAATGAGTAGAATAAATCACAGTCTTTCCGTGCATTTTCTCGTTCTTCATGAACTCAATTATTGCCGAACTGCTGATAATATCAAGCCCAAGTGTCGGTTCATCCAGAATATAGATATCTGGTTTATGTATTATACAACGGGCCAGCGATGCACGTTCTGTCTGTCCGGTTGAAAGCTTTTCAATTCTGTTATCTATAAATTCCTGAAGGTTCAGAACATGAACAACTTCATCTATTCGTTCCTGTATATCATCATTATCTATTCCATATATTTCTCCGAATATTGTCAGCATTTCACGAACAGAAAATCTTCCATAAAGCTTTGTATTTCCAGATAAATATCCTATATTTTGTTTTATTTCAATTGGATTTGAAAGAATTTGTCCATCATTTCTTTTTACTGTGACTGTTCCTTCTGTTGGCTGCAAAAGTGACGCAAGCATACGCAGAAGAGTAGTTTTACCTGCACCATTTGGTCCCAGTATTCCTACAATTTCTCCATCATTCGCTGACAAAGAAATGTCATCTACAGCTTTAAATTCTTCCATAAGACCCTTTTTTTGAGTTTTATAAAAAGTTTTAACCAGATGTTCTGCCATTATCATAAGAAATTCCTCATATTTTCTGATTGAATTTGTCTTTCCTCAGTCGCTGAAAACACTTGTTTATTATAACATAGCTCAGAAGTTTCTTGTATTTATGTCACAGAATATTTACAAATATTATACTTATAACGACTGAAAGGATCCGCAAAACTGCCATTCTCTACAGTCTTGCGAATCCTTCCATCACGCGCTATATATGATACAACCCCCACTAAGTAACCTCTCTCACAAAAAGGATTATAGCACATTTTAACAATTTTTGGCAACTAATTTGTGCATCTTTTTTGATTTTGTAGAAAATAAACAAATTATATCGTCTATAATCTATAAATCAGGTATTTTTTAGCCGTTTTTTTAGTTATTTTTCACAATATGATGTTTGGTTCTATATTGTTTTGCACTCCATTATTTACGCTGGATTATTTACACGTCTATCAGCTTTCATTTTCTTTCTCAACGAGATTAAGGGCTCCAAATGTTTTTCTAAGAAGTGGTTTTTCAATCTTGCCTGTTGCATTTCTCGGAACATCCGCAAAAATGATCTTCTTAGGGCGCTTATATCTTGGAAGAGGAAGACAGAAATCATTCATTTCTTCCTCTGTTGCTTCCTGGCCTTCCTTAAGCTGAATTATGGCAGCTGATATTTCTCCAAGTCTTTCATCTCCGATTCCTATTACTGCAACATCTTGTATTTTATCGTTTTTCATCAGAAAGCTTTCAATCTGTACAGGATAAATATTTTCTCCTCCAGTAATGATAACATCCTTTTTACGATCTACAAGCCAGATAAATCCATCTTTATCATACTTCGCCATATCCCCTGTATAGAGCCATTCTCCTCTTATACATTCTTCTGTTGCTTCAGGATTCTTATAGTAGCAGACCATCACTCCGGGACCGCTAACACATAATTCTCCAACCATACTTTCAGTGCCATTTGTGGTTTTCTCTATTTCCGTTCCATCATCACCTATGATTTTTGTTTTCCATCCATATCCGGGAACTCCGATTGCTCCCACATGATCTGTATTTTCAATTCCAAGATGAACACATCCTGGTCCTATTGATTCTGAAAGCCCATAATTTGTATCATACTGCTGTCCCGGAAAATATTTATGCCAATGCTGTATAAGGCTTGCAGGGACTGGCTGTGCCCCGATATGCATGAGCCGCCACTGTTTTAATTCATACTTATTAATATCAACTTTGCCATTCTCTATTGCAACAAGTATATCCTGCGCCCATGGTACAAGCAGCCAGACTATTGTGCAGTGTTCACGTGAAACTGCATCAAGAATGTCTTCAGGTTTTGTTCCTTTAAGAAGAACCGCCTTACTTCCAGATAAAAGGCTTCCAAACCAATGCATCTTCGCTCCCGTATGATAAAGAGGCGGAATACAAAGAAACACATCATCCTTTGTCTGACGATGGTGATTTTGCTCAGTTCTAGCTGAATGCGTAAGCGCTCTGTGCTTATGCAGAATTGCTTTGGGAAACCCTGTTGTGCCTGATGAGAAATAAATTGCAGCATTATCATCATCAATAATTGGCACATCCGGGTTCATACTTCCACAATTTGCCGTAAGTGAATTATAATCTTCTGCAAATGTAGGACACCCCTCTCCTACATAAAATAACAGACGATTTTTAGAAATCCTCTCTGCTATCTCCTCTACTCTGCCTATAAACTCCGGACCAAATACAAGAATATCCACATCAGCAAGATTCACACAATACTCAATTTCATCCGGAGCATACCTGAAATTAAGTGGTACGGCAATGGCACCAGTCTTTAAAATTCCAAAATATATCGGCAGCCACTCCAGACAGTTCATAAGAAGAATTCCCACTTTATCATCTTTTTTTATTCCTCGCTCCATGAGCAGATGAGCAAAACGGTTTGCTTTCTCATTAAAAACACTCCAAGTAATTTCTCTTCTGTATGGTGCAGATGGATTTGTCTCCATCAGTTCATATTCTCTCCATGTAACTCTTTTTACTTCTGATATTGCAGGGTTGACTTCAACAAGAGCAACATCATTTGCATATATTTTAGCATTGCGTTCCAGCAAATCTGTAATTGGCATTTTTATTCCCCTCTTAATACATAAATTTTATGTTGATTCACCGCTTTCCATTAACAGAGTTATGCGGACAAAGGTTACTTTGCCGGGATTTTCTCCAGACAAAGTAACCTTTGATTTTATCATTTTTATAGTTTTTATTTATGCGCCTTAATGATTATTCATCATATCCGACATGAAATCCTTTGAGATTTATATCTACAGTTTTTGAAGGAACTTTTGATTTTATAACAGATTCCCACATTTCAAGACTGTAATTCATGTGTTTTGCTGCCATTCCAAGAACTATAGTATTAAATACTCTTGTATTTCCAAGTTCTTCAGCTTTTTTCATGGCATCAATTGAATATATCTTATATTTTTTTTCAAGTGTATCAAGTATTGCATCCGGATATTTTGCTGCACCTGTAATAACCGGCATCGGATCTATACGCTGATCATTTACAATAAGTACTCCGTCTTTTTTTAGAAAATGAGCATATCTTAGCGCCTCAAGACGTTCAAATGCAATAATCACATCAGCCTGTCCTTCTTCGACAATTGGTTCTGCAACATTTTCGCCTGCTGTCGCATAACGGACATATGTTACAACTGAGCCTCCACGCTGAGCCATTCCATGTACTTCTGACAACTTCACATCATAACCTGCTGTTTCTGCAAGTCCCCCGAGAATACGACTTGTAAGAAGAGTTCCCTGACCGCCAACGCCTACTATAATAATATTCGTAACTGCCATATCACTCACCCCTCTTCTTCAATGAAATTGCATCAAACGGACAAAGTGTCTGGCAAAGACCGCATCCATTGCACATTGATTCATCTATAACAGATTTTCCTGTTTCTTCATCTCTCTTTATTGATGGACATCCCGGTGCAAGACATTTACCACATTTGCGACATTTATCAGGATCCACAAAACATTTTCCCTTAGGAACATATGATTTAAGAAGTGCGCACGGAGCCTGTGCAATGATAACTGATACCTCTTCTCTTGCAACCTCGGTCTTTACAACTTCTTCAAGTTTTTCCTGATCAAACGGATCCACTACTTCTATATTCTTTACACCAAGAGCCTTGCAAAGATCTACAAGATCCACAGAATATGTCGGCTGCCCATTGAGCATCTTCCCTGTTGCAGGATGATCCTGATGTCCCGTCATTCCGGTTGTGGAATTATCCATAATGATCACTGTACCGGTTGCCTGATTGTAAACCATATTCATCAATGAATTTACACCTGTATGCAGGAATGTTGAATCTCCTATTACAGCAACCCAATTCTTTATGAATTCTTTTCCCTTTGCTTTTTCCATACCATGAAGCATGGAAATTGAACCTCCCATACAAAGTGTTGTATCCACAACACTAAGCGGTGCAGCAGCTCCGAGCGTATAACATCCGATATCGCCGCTTGCATGTATATGAAGCTTCTTAAGTACGTTATAAGTTGCACGGTGAGGGCATCCCGGGCAAAGAATAGGTGGGCGCACAGGTACCTCGGCAGGTTTTGTAAGTTCAAGCGTTTCATGAAGAATTTTTTCACGCAGCATATTGGCACTGAGTTCTCCATTTCGAGGAAGGATTTCTTTTCCTATACATGGTATTCCCCAGCTCTTAACCTGTTCTTCTATAACCGGTTCAAGTTCTTCAACTATATAAAGTTTTTCAACCTTTGATGCAAATTCTTCAATCAGTTTCTTTGGAAGAGGATTAACAAGTCCAAGTTTAAGCACTGATGCATTCGGAATTGCTTCCTTAACATATTGATAAGGAATACCACTTGTAATAATACCGATTTTAGTATCTGAATATACCGCTTTATTAACATCCGTGAATGTATTTGAATCGTTCTGAAGACGTTCTTCTCTCTCTATCACATGCACATGACGTTTCTGTGCATTTGCAGGAACCATTACATTCTTTGCCGGATTTCTGGTGTAAGGTCTATCTTCAACTTCGACTCTATCTTCCAGATTAACAACTCCCTGTGAATGTGCAATACGTGTCGTTGTACGTACAATTACAGGTGTATCATATTCTTCTGAAATATCAAATGCCTTCTTTGTGAAAACTCTTGCTTCTTCACTATCAGCGGGTTCCAGAACAGGAACATGTGCAGATATGGCAATCCTTCTTGTGTCCTGCTCATTCTGTGAACTGTAAAGACCCGGGTCATCTGCAACGAGGTACACAAGACCTCCGTTTGCGCCAATGTAAGATGCTGTATAAAGTGGATCTGATGCAACATTAAGTCCTACACACTTCATTGCAACCATAGAACGGACTCCGGATATTGATGCACCCATTGCAACTTCTGCCGCAACCTTTTCATTAGGTGACCATTCTGCCCAGACTCCATCATATTTAACAAGATTTTCGCTCATCTCGGTACTTGGTGTACCAGGGTAAGCTGCTGAAACTTTGACGCCTGCTTCCCAAGCGCCGCGTGCAATGGCTTCATTGCCGAGCATAATCTTTTGCTCCACGATATTACCCCTTTCTAATCAAACGGTTCAGAGATACTTCTCCAAACACTGAATTCACGTTTTGGAAACTTTAAAATCATTTATCAAATTCCCATAAGTTTCTATATTTTATCATAAAATCGTACAGTGCACCACGCAAAGCATAAATTACTTTTTCTTCTTGCCTGTTTTTGATTTATCTTTAGCTTTCTTTTCTTTTATTTTATCTTTTAATTTATATTTTATTTTATCTTTTTCTTTACCCTTTTTTCCTTTATCTGATGTACTATCTGCATCTGACTTTTCACCTGACGATATTACTGCTTTTTCATCTTTATCAGATAAATCTGAATTTCTCTGATATTCATCATCTTCAATGTCTTTTGCTGCCGGCAGTTCATATTTACTCATATATTCCGAAAACATTTCCTTAAATTCAGGACTTTCTCTTTTCACTTCATTTAAATATTCATGTGTATCAAAACTATCATCCTGTATCTGAATTACGGCCGCTGCAATATTTGAACAATGATCAGATATACGCCCCATATTTGTTGTGAAATCAGTAAGCTGCATTCCAGTTTCAATTGTACATTTGCCTTTCTGCAATCTATGAATATGGCGTTTTTTCATCTGCAGATTCAGCTCATCTATTGCCTGTTCAAGCGGTTCAACATGTGATGCTATTTCTTGATTCTGGCTTTCAAATGTATCATATGTTATATTCATGATTTCATTAATGGCATCCATCATTACCGAGATTTCCTGCACAGCTTTCTTTGAAAAATTCAAATTTTCTGTATGCATCTTCTTTGCTGATATTGCAACATTAAATGCATAATCTGAAATTCTTTCAATATCTCCCAGCTGATGCATAAGCTGGGTAACCATTCGTCCATCTTTCTGCTGAAGTTCCTTTCCTGATATCTGGACAAGATATGTTCCAAGCTTGTCTTCATACTCATCCACAGCCTGTTCAAGTTCCGACACCTTTTCATACTCATCTTCCCTGAACTCTTTCATCAATGCAATTGCTTTAAGTACTGACTGTCTTGAATAATCCATCATACGTATTGTCATCTCAAAAGCAACCTGCAGTGCATATGCAGGTGACGAAAGAAAACGTGGTTCAAGTCTGAGAAGTTCCTGACTATACTTATCCTTCTGAGTTTCTTCCTGTTCTTCTCCTGTCTTTTCACGAACAGTAACTGTAGCAAGCTTAACCAGTAATTTAGTAAACGGAAGCCATAAAAGTGTTGTAACGATATTAAAAACAGAATGTACAGTAGCAATACCGCTTGCTGTTGCCGCTTTTCCAAAGAACGAAAAACCAAATATGGCATTTCCGGCATAGAAAAGTATCATAAATACAATTGTTCCTATAAAATTAAAGTAAAAATGAATAAGTGCAGTACGCTTTGCATTTTTGCTCGCACCAATTGATGAAATAAGTGCAGTCACACATGTTCCTATATTCTGTCCCATTATGATTGGTACTGCATTTGAAAATACAACCGTACCTGTTCCGCAAAGTGCCTGCAGAATACCTACCGATGCTGAAGAACTCTGAATGGCAGCCGTAATAACAGCACCGACTATAACTCCAAGAACAGGATTTGAAAATGCTGTCATCAGATGAGTAAATTCAGGTACATCTTTTAATCCGGCAACCGACACCGTCATAGTATTCATACCAAACATAAGAATGGCAAATCCCATCATTATTCCGCCGATATTATGGTATTTATCCTTTTTAGTAAACATTATCATTGCGACTCCGACAGCTCCTAGAACCGGAGTCCACGAAGTAGGCTTTAACAGCTGCAATGCAAATGACTCACCATTTATTCCTGACAGCGATAATATCCACGAAGTAGCCGTTGTTCCTATATTGGCACCCATAATAACACCTACTGCCTGCGTAAGATTCATAATCCCGGAGTTAACGAAACCGACTACCATTACAGTCGTCGCACCTGAGGCTTGTATAACAGCTGTTACAAGTGCACCAACCATTATACCCATAAAAAGATTTGAAGTCAGTTTTTCGAGGATTTCCTGCATTTTTCCTCCGGCTGTACGTTTAAGGCTTTCACCCATATAGTCCATTCCAAAAAGAAAAAGCGCAATTCCTCCAATAAGATTAAGTACATCAAAAAAGCTCATATTTCATCCCTTTCTTAATCAGCAAAATAATATCCGACACCCCATTTTGTATGAATGTACTCAGGATCCGCCGACCGTGTTTCTATCTTTTCACGAAGTCTCCTTACATGTACATCAACCGTTCTTGCATCCCCGGGATATGATACTCCCCATATTTCCTTAAGAAGTTCCTCTCTCGAATAAACTCTGTTAGGATTTGATACAAGGAGAAACACAAGATCAAATTCTTTTGCAGTAAGATTAACTTCATGTCCTTTTACAAAAACCCTCCGCGAATCTGTTTCTATTTTCAATTCTTTCTTTTCAATAACATTAGAGTTTTCAAGCAGAACAGAATCATTTTTAGAGTTTCTACGCAATATTGCCTTGATTCTGGCCTTAACCTCCAGAATATTAAAAGGTTTCGTTATATAGTCATCGGCGCCATACTCAAGTCCCATAATTTTGTCCATATCCTCACCTTTAGCTGTGAGCATGATTATAGGAACATCTGAAAAATCGCGCACCATCTGGCACACCTCAAGTCCTGATATTTTTGGAAGCATAATATCCAAAAGCACCATATCATATGAACCGGCGCGTATCTTGTTCAGCGCTTCCTCACCATCAAATGCTGTATCAACCTCCATATCATCTTGTTCCAGACTGAATTTCAATCCTTTTACAATCAGTTTTTCATCATCTACTACCAGAACGCGTCTCATGATTTCTCTCCTTTATCTTCCACGTCTTTGCATAAAATCAAATACGAGCCTTCCAATTACCTGCAGGAGCGTGGTACAGTCATCCTATTTCAATACAGTCATTTTACAGTTATCAAACTTTTTATTTTACTATAAACTGCCTCTTTTATGCCGCTTATCTGCATTAATTCATCTGTAGAATTAAACTCCCCGTGTTCCTGTCTATAAGCCATAATATCTGCAGCTTTCGAACTGCCTATGCCTGGAAGTGTCATAAGTTCATCCTCTGTTGCTGTATTAATGTTAACTTTACTATTCTCACTGTCAGGTGAGAAACTTTTTTCGCCATCACGATTCCCGTCATTACTATTTTCACCAATGTTTTTTTCATTTATATCTGCCATTCTGTTTTTACTCAATTGCAGATTTTTATTCACTTTTCCTGTTTCAACTTCATCCTGCGTCGGGAAATAAATTTCTTCCCCATCAATAACCATTTCAGCAAGATTGATATATTCTTCAGACGCTTTATCTGTCCATCCTCCTGCCGCATTCAATGCATCATCAACTCTGTCATCAAAAGAAAGCTTATAAACTCCAGGTTTTTTCACAGCTCCACACACATATACATAGGCATACCGAGGTGATACGGCAGTTTCAGTAACACCGGCAGTTTTTTTCTCTGCATCCTGTACATTCCCACTATCCGTATTTTTATTTTCAATGCTTCCACTTTCAATATTTTCGCTGTCAGTATTTATACTTTCTGTGCTTTCACCTCCGGCATTTTTGCTGTCAGTATTTTTACTTTCAGCACTTTTGCTTCCGATATTTTTCTCCGATGCATAATTTTGTGTTTTATTGTCTGTACTGCTGCTTACTGAAATAACCTTGAATGCATCTTTTTTATCACAGCCTGATAAAACCATAAATCCAATCAGAAATGTGGCAAGCATCATACATATCTTAATTATCTTATTCAATCCAAGATCCTTTCTAATGAATCCGGCTGAATTTCCCCACAGATGAATTTATTGTAAACAATTCTGACTTAATATTCAATCAACATAAATTCATAAAACTTAAAATACTTAAAAATTTACCCAGATTTTACATTTATATGCTTGTAATATATAAATAAAAACGGCAGTTTCCATAGCTGCATCTCAGAATTTCCGAATACGCAACAATAGAAACTGCCGTTTTTATGTGTTTTAATCAAAAAGTTTATCTTTTTGAATTGCGGTTCCTATACCCTTTTCAGTATAGAACTCAAGAAGAAGGCAATGTGAAAGTCTGCCATCTAGAATATGAACCCGTGATACTCCATTTTTCATCGCATCTATACAATTTTGCAGTTTTGGCAGCATACCGCCGCCTACAACTCCATTATCAATAAGTCCCTGTGCCTCATCAATTGTCATTTCTGATATCAATGTTTTCTTGTCTTCCGGATCTGTAAAAACACCTTCTATATCTGTAAGGAATACAAGTTTCTCTGCCTGAAGACTTGTTGCTACTGCACATGCGCAATCATCCGCATTAATATTATAGTCATGATCATCATCCTCTCCCATTCCTATAGGACATATAACAGGTATAAAATCATTATCTATCAATGTGTTCAGTATTGAATTATCTGTTTTTGTCACCTGACCGACATATCCTATATCCTTGCCATCTGCCGTTTTTCTTCTGCACTTAAGAAATCCCGCATCTTTTCCACTGATTCCTACTGCATTAAGTCCAACCTTAGACATCATTCCAACAAGGCTTTTATTCACTTTATTAAGAACCATTTCTGCAACTTCCAGAGTTGGCTCATCCGTTACTCTGAGACCATTTTCAAAATGAGACTCCATGTCCAGTTTATTTACCCACTTACTGATTTCCTTACCGCCGCCATGCACTATTACAGGTTTAAATCCTACCAGTTTCAGCATTGCAACATCCTGTATTACGTTAAACTTCAATTTCTCATCTAGCATAGCTGAACCACCATATTTAACAACAATAGTTTTCCCATTAAATTTCTTTATATATGGAAGTGCCTCTATAAGTGTTGTTGCTTTTTGTAAAATCACATCCATATCATCATTTTGTATCATTTACATTCCCTCTTTTTCTTATATTTTAGAAATTTTTATATTAATTTATTTTATATTAATTTATTTTTTGATTTTAATTATATAAACCTACTTTATGCTGATTTAATTTTTTATTAATATGCATTTTTATTCGCCGTGCATTTTTTGATGTTATGATCTGTAATCAGCATTTATTTTAACATAGTCATATGTAAGATCGCACCCCCATGCCACTGCTTCAAAGTTTCCATCTTTAACATCACATACAGCTGTAATTTCATCCGGAGAAAGTATTTCAAGCGCTTTTTCTTCTGAAAATTCCATTACAGCTCCATTTTCTACAAGCTTAATGGAACCATTTACGCTCTCAATCCAGATATCCGTCTTTTCAGGTTTAAAATCTGCTCCCGAATATCCCATTGCGCAAAACAGTCTTCCACAATTTGCATCTTTCCCAAATATGGCAGCTTTGGAAAGATTTGAGGTGATAATTGACTTTGCCAGAATTTTGGCCGTCTCATAATCTTTTGCCCCTTTTACATTTGCTGTAAACAATCTGGTTGCTCCTTCACCGTCTTTCGCTATGTTCTTTGCAAGATACTCAGCCACAACAGTAAGTGCTTCTTTAAATATTTCATAATCCTCATTTTCTTCTGTTATTTTGACATTTCCTGCCATTCCATTACACATGAGGATTACCGTATCATTTGTTGATGTATCACCATCTACAGATACCATGTTAAATGTTTTATCCACCACACTGCGAAGTGCTTTTAAAGCTATATCATGCTCTATTGCAACATCACTCATCAAAAATCCAAGCATTGTTCCCATATTCGGATGTATCATTCCTGAGCCTTTACACATAGCTCCAATTATGCATGTCTTTTTACCAATTGTAAATTCAACTGCTATTTCCTTTGAATGTGTGTCTGTTGTAAGTATTGCATTTGCCGCCTTATGAGCTGATTCACTATCTTTTTTCAGATTTTTTGCAAGCTCAGCAGCTCCATTTTCCAGTTTTTCAACAGGAAGCTGCATGCCTATTACACCTGTTGATGCTGTAAGTATACGCTCAGGCAAAATTCCCAGAGCCTTACCAGCTGCTGCTGCTGTTTTTTCACATGCTTCAAGTCCTGTCTTACCTGTTGCGGCATTTGCTATTCCTGTATTTATAACAACTGCCTCTGCTATACCTTTTTCGTTCATAATCTTACTATCTCGTTCTACCGGAGCAGCCTTAACAAGATTTCTTGTAAATGTACCAACATATGTTGCGGCTTTTTCACTAACAATCATTGCCATATCAGATTTAGATGCTGATGGCTTGATTCCTGCTCTCAAACTATTTACACTGTATCCTCTTGCTGAGACTACATTGCCATCCGGAATTATTTTTACATTAAATGTTCCTGCTGCTTTTGTTCTTTCTGTCATACTTTCTGCCTTTCCTTGTCTTTACGTATTGCTTTGCTGCCTTACGCAGCACTATTAACATCTTATCTATTTTTATTGTTTACTGTCATAGTTATAAGCTACCATTGTATATTATGCAAGCTTTTTTTCATGTTTTTGCATTTTGTATGTATATTTGTCGTATATTATGCATTATTTATTAATTTTTTGTATTTTTTACTCGTGTTTCCACTTGAACCGTTCTTTCTTTTATACTATGATAATATAGTCAAAATTGATTGCAGCTTTTCATTATTATGCATTTGATTTAAATATCATTATTATTCACAGGAGGAATATTTTATGGCTAACGAAAAAGTTGTCCTCGCATATTCAGGCGGTTTGGACACAACTTGTATTATCCCATGGCTCAAGGAAAATTACGGGTACGATGTCATTTGTGCCTGCATCAATGTGGGTCAGGGAAAGGAACTCGACGGTCTCGAAGAACGTGCGAAATATTCTGGCGCTTCTAAGCTTTATATTGAAGACGTAATTGATGATTTTGCCGAAAACTACATTATGCCTACAGTTAAGGCTGATGCAGTTTATGAGCATAAGTATCTCCTTGGTACTTCATTTGCACGTCCTGTAATTTCCAAGAAGCTTGTTGAAATTGCCAGAAAAGAAGGTGCAGTTGCCATCTGCCATGGTGCAACAGGAAAGGGCAACGATCAGCTGAGATTTGAACTTTCAATTAAGGCTCTTGCTCCTGACATCAAGATTATTGCTTGTTGGAGAGACCCTAAATGGACTCTTCAATCTCGTGAAGATGAAATTGATTACTGCCATTCAAAAGGCATTGATCTTCCTTTCGATATGAAGCACAGCTACAGCCGTGACCGCAACCTGTGGCACATCAGCCATGAAGGCCTTGAACTTGAAGATCCGTCAAATGAACCAAACTATCATGATCTTCTGGTTCTTACTACCCCTCCAGATGAGGCGCCTGATAAGCCAACGGAAATTGAAATTGAATTTGAAAAAGGAAATCCTGTTGCTCTTAATAAAAAGCGCATGAAAGTTGCCGATATCATCACATCTCTTAATGAAATAGGCGGAAAAAATGCCATAGGCATCATTGATATTGTTGAAAACCGTGTAGTTGGTATGAAGAGCCGTGGTGTATATGAAACTCCTGGCGGAACTATACTTCTTGAAGCTCATGAAGCCCTTGAAGAACTTTGCCTCGACAGAGAAACTCTTGATTTTCAACGTTATGTCGGCGTTCGTTTTGCAAATCTTGTATATGAAGGAAAATGGTTCTGTCCTCTCAGAGAAGCCCTGCAGGCTTTTGTTGAAAAGACAAATGAGCGTGTAACCGGAACTGTAAAGTTAAAGCTCTACAAAGGAAATATTACAAAAGCTGGAACCTCATCACCTTATTCCCTTTATTCTCAGTCTCTTGCAAGTTTCACAACCGGTGAACTCTATGACCATAAAGATGCATCAGGTTTTATAACTTTATTTGGTCTGCCTATGAAAGTTCGTGCAATGCTCGATCAGGAACGTGAAACTAACGAAAACAAAAAAGAACAATAATATTTTTATACCAAAAAACATGATGCATCTCCATATGCATCATGTTAAAAAAAACGCTCAGAATTTATAAAATTCTGAGCGTTTTCTTATATACTGATATTTTTCATGAAAAAGTTTTTACATTATAAAATTGTTAAATATCAAAAGAATATCTGATCTCCAATCTGTACTCCGCTGTAAGAACCATACCATGTAGGGCGGAATGACATAAGCCCAGGAACATTATTATTTCCGCTTAATGCTTCTCTCACTGCCTGAAGAGATGTTGGATTAGGATTGCTTATAGATGACTGAAAATATGGTGAATAAATACCATCAAACTGATTTGGTGAATATATGACATCCGAAATTGTACTTCCATATTTTCCGGATTTGAGACGATTAATTACTATATTAGCTACTGCAAGCTGCCCGGCATATGGCTGATTTCCACTTTCAGCATACACAAGTGCTGCCAAAAGATTTTCATCACTTGTTGAAGCTGATGCATTTGAAGATACATCTGATGCATTTGTATCTGGTGTATCTGATGACTTTGGAACCGATATTACAGCATGACCTGATGTCTTTGATGTTGAAAATGCCGTATTTTTATTTACCTGCTGATTTGAATTTTTCTCACTGACACCTTCTGCATATTCAGCCTTCTTGTCAGAAAAATCATCTATATCACTCATAGATACAGCGGTCTTAAATCCATCTTCCATTTTTAGATACTCAGATGATACAAATGCTGTTGTTCCATCTGGAAGTTCAATTTTCGAATATTCACCATCTGAAGAAGCTTTTGTATCTGTACTTGTCTCATCTTCCAAATCATCTGACACCGAAGAATTGTCATTTTCAATTTTTTTATCCTTTACAACAGGAAATTCATCACCGTTATCAGCCAAATAAATAATGTCTGACGCTTTATCAGCTTCTTTCCTCACTGCAACCGAGTCTGCATCAACTGTTGCAATTGAAGTCTCTGAATCTTCCGCAATTGCTGTTGCCTTTTCATCTGTTGCAAGAAATTCGCTCTTGACATAGCCTTTAACAGTTCCCGAAGAAATTTCAGTCCAATCTCCATCTGTACCAAGTACCTTGCCTGTTGCCCCCATAGGAAGAACTCCTACCGGTTCAGCATCTGTACCTGCACTTTCACGGATATTAACGCCATAACCTATTGCAATAAACTTACCTGTCATATCATATTTTGATGATGTGAGAGAACTGATTTTATTCTTCTCAAGCTCAACATCTTCATCTGCATCTGTCTCAGATTCTTTAGTTGAAATACTGCTTACATTCACAAATGAATTTTCATATAAACTGCTATTCGAACCTGCTTCTTCAGCCTTTGCTTCTACCTTTGCCTCTACTGCCTTTTCAACTGCAGCCTGCTTCACAGCTGAGAACTTCTCGCCGAGAACATTTGCAGAAACAGCAGAAGTTCCTATAACGGAAACAATACCAACCACTGCAACAGTATTCCTGACAATAAACCTTGAACTGAAAATATACTTTCTACTGAATATTCTGATTTTTTCAAGTTTTAATTCTAATCTGCGGTTCATAAAAATTCCTTTCCTGATATTCTGAAACTATATTTATAGTTACAATTTTGTGTGAAATGTTTCAAAATATTTGGGTTTGTTACAATTTTGTTACAAACGTAGGATAACACTTTGTAACATTTATGTCAACAGTCTATCTTTTATATCAATAACGCAATTTTGATATTAAAAAATGCAAATCATAAAAAAAAGCAGGGTTTACGCACTTTTTCAATGGCATAACCTGCTTTTTTGTGATATGTGAACAATTTTTTATTTAAAATTTCTATAAATTTTTTCTATTTTTTTACTTTTTCAAATATGCACATGCACACATACCTGGTCCTACATGTGTTCCTATTACTGGTCCTATTTCAAATATGTGATACTCCATGCCAAATCCATCTGATTTCAGCATTTCAACTATCTTCTCAGCTCTGGCTTGACAATCTGCATGTCCTATAAAGTAAACTGCATTTCCCTTCTGGTCTTTTGTATCAGCCTCAACATTTTTTACTATATAATCAAGTGCGTTCTTTATACCGCGCACCTTCGATATAACATTAAGTTTTCCTTCCTCATCAATGCTTAATATAGGCTTTATCTTTAATGCAGTTCCCACAAGTGCCTCAACAGCTGTGACCCTTCCACCTCTTTTTAAATGATAGAGGTCTTCAACCATAAACCAGTGACGGGCATTTTTACAATTTTCTTTTGCCCATTTTATTAATTCTTCGCAGCTGCAGCCTTCCTTTTGTTTTTTGCTGGCTTCATATACAATTGCCGCTTCTCCTACAGATGCTGCAGTTGTATCTATAACTTCCACATTTTTACCAGGAAATTCTTCCATTACATTTCGAGCTGCCATTACTGCACTTTGATATGACCCGCTAAGTCCGCTTGAAAAGCAGAAATAAACTATGTCCTTATTTTTTTTTAAAATTTCACCAAAGTATTCCTCGTATGCTGTCGGATTAACTTGTGATGTGACCGGAAGTGCACCATTTTTCATCTTCTGATAAAAATCAGCTATCTTCATCTCACGCTGATCAGGATAGTTTTTATATGTAATGTCATTTATTGTAAATGGAAACGGAATTGTATAAATTTCCATCTGCTGAACAATTTCACCGGTAAAATCACATGTACTATCCGCCATTATCACATAATCATTCATCTGGCTGTTTCCTCCTCAAAATACTCATCAATCCCATCTGCCGCCGCATCTGCCATTTTTTCTAAATACTTCTGGTCATTAAGATTTTTATCATCTTGTTCATTCGAAAGAAATCCTATATTTACAGAGACTGCTGGCATATCACAATAATTAAGGTTTGTCATAGTATCAGTTTCATAAATTCCAAGTCTCTCAGTTCCGAGCTCATCTGTCATATTTTTCAATATGTCATAACACACTTCATAATTTTTCTGATAATTGCCTGATGTGACCTGATTTTCAGAAGTTGTAATAAATCCTATAATCCCACTTGCAGAAGGATCACTGACACCTCCCGCGCTGAATCTCAGATAAAGTTCTGCAGATTCTTCATTTGCCATCTCGGCTCTTCTGGCGTTGCTTAAATTTGCATTTCCATTGGTTCTTGACATTATTACAATATATCCGCGATGTTTAAGTTCATTTGCAAGCAACGTCATTGCATTCATAGTTACATCATATTCAAAAGTTCCGCTTGAAACACCTACAGATGCTGCTGTCATCTTGGGATTTGTATTTTCGGCATCAGTGCCTGATGAAACTTCTGTTTTATTCTGTTGGCCCTTGCCTGCCGGAAATATATCCTCTGTGGTTTCATCTTCTGTAATCTGTTTTGCCGGATCAAGAAAAATCACATGACTTATTTTCTCAGCATCTGACTCTGTTGCCCATTTTACCGCTGTTTTCTCAACAAGGCTCGTCTCAACGTAGTAATAACTTTCATTTATTCTGACACGTGTCCATTTATCTTTTGTCCCTGTCTGCGGAAGCTGAACGCCCTTTTGCAATGTTATGAATACTTTTGCACTATCCTTCGGGCTTTTCATGATTTTCACATCATTCCGAATAGTTTTTACATACCCATCACAAGGCAGAAATCCATCTTTATCAAGTCCTTTTTCATAAGCATTTCCTTCCGATGCTTTTTGGACTGCCACTGCATCTGCATCAGATGGTGAAGATGTTTTCATAGTTGTACTGCCACTGCATCCTGATAATGAAAACAAAAAACAGCATACCATAATCCCTATAAGCCATTTTAAAAAAATTTTTTTTCTTTCAATATTCATTTTATAATTCTGTTTCATCCATTCTTTAATTATATCTGTAATTAAAATCATGAGCTGGCATTCCAAAAACGTAAATCTTGTGCATTGCCGTTTACGTATTAATATTTATGTATTGCTATTCTCTATTTAAAAAGTGCCCTGAATGCGCCTATAACGCCAAAACTGCCAAGTCCCATAATCACTCCTGCAAGTACAACTCCGCCCATTACTGCTAAAACGCTTTTCTTAAAATCCAGATCAAGTATGCTGGCTGCAAGCGTTCCTGTCCAGGCTCCCGTTCCCGGGAGTGGAATTCCCACAAATATCATTAATGCAAAATAAAGACTGCGCCCTGTCTTTTCTGATAATTTTTTTCCACCTTTTTCTCCCTTGGCAAGGCACCATCTGCAGAATTTTCCGATACTCTTCTTATCAGCTCCCCACTTAAGGAGTTTTCTTGCAAACATAAAAATAAAAGGTACAGGCAGCATATTTCCGATAATAATCAATATATATGCAACTATCATGTTAAGATTTGCAGCAACTGCAACTGGCACTGCACCTCTGAGTTCTATAACTGGTACCATAGAAAGAAAAAAAACAAGCAGATACTTCTTCATTCAGTTCTCCTCTTAAATCCCGGATAATCCCAGATCAAAATCTTATTTTACACTTTTTTGTATAAAGCCTGTCCTTTTAAAATGCTTTGTCATATTATCATATGTTATGTGGTTTACAAAACCATTACAATATATTCCCAACATAAACATTCAAATCATCTATAGGTGATGTTTCATAATAATTTGCATACATAGCTTTTCTCATTCCGCCTGGATTATTTGTAAGTATTGCGTCAACACCCATTATCATAAATTTATGCAGATTTTCCTCATCATTCACGTTCCAGACATAGATTTCCTTTCCTTCTTTATGTACATTAACAACATCAGAATTTTTTACATATCCGGCCTTTATATTATATCCATCTGCGCTTTTAAGATTCTGAAAATTCCCCATTGCTACCGCCATTACATATATCGTTTTTATGTTTTTATTCATTTTTTTCACCTTTGATATGCTGTGATAGCTGAGAGACTGCACTACACATTGTGAAGTATAATCATGTTTTTCTATGATTTTTACAACTTTCTCTTCCAGATCTGTATCTCTCGAATCAGGTTTCAATTCAATACACATTTTTGCACGATTTCCCACAAGTTCTATTGTCTCATCAAGCGTCGGCACTTTTTCTGCATAATATCTGTCACCAAAGTATGCACCTGCACTGTATTTTTCGATTTCAGCATATGTCATATTTTTTACTTTTTTATTAACACCACAGGTACGTTTAAGGTTATCATCATGTATTACAACTATTACTCCATCCTTAGTTTCATGGCAATCAAGTTCAACCATATCTGCACCATTTTCAATTGCTTTGTCAAATGCAGCAAGTGTATTTTCAGGTGCATTTTCCGAATCTCCACGATGTGCTATTATTTTAAACTGATGTTCTGTTCCAGAATTCAAATGTATAACTCCTGACTCTGATAATAACAAAAATGAAAAATTAAGAACAATTGCCATAGCAACTGTCATAACTACTCCTGCTCGTTCTCTCATTCTGTCTTTTTTCGGATCATAATTTTCTTCAAAATCAATATTAGTAGTATTTTCAGGTTCTGGAACAATATTATAATATGTATTACATAAATATGAATATATAAGAGGCATAGCTATTAAAGCAAATATTGCCGAAATCACGGTAACAGCTATTTCAAAAAGTGTTCCTGTTGTCTTTCCAAACGCCGGAATATCAAGAACAAATTTAAGAACAGGTCCCGTCAGAATTTTCCTTATAATAACCGCTGATGATATCAATGTAACAGACCAGATAACTGAACCCATACCGTTAAATTTATGTGTGCTTCTGTCTAGTTCGTGAACCCGTTTTAAAGCATCCGTAAATTTTATTTTTTCTTTTGTAAATATATGAATTGCAAGTGTATATCGAAATGAAAATATTGCCATAATCACATAACTGACAATCATTCCTCGCGCCAGAATTTTATTTGACATGATAAAGTCTGTAAAATAATAAGGCAATCCTAAATTAAAGAACTTAAATTCAAGAACAAATGTTCCAAATACGGGAATATAAAACGGAATGAAAATTAAAAGAAGAATATTTTTAGGATGAAATATTCTGGCAGCATTGGCAAACCCTTTTATCAGCATCTTGAATGCCCCAGTTTTTTCCATACGATTTGTCCTGTCATATGAAACACTTATTGCTGACACTTCAATCAACATATAAAATACAATAAGCAATAGAATAAGTGCCATGTACAAATAAGTTGTTGGCGCACGAAAAAAGCGCCGCATATTTTCTTTCGAAAGATATTCTATACCAGCGCCACGAATTGCAAGATTCAATATTCCATAATAAGCAGGTACGAGAGCCACTGCTGCCATAATTTTCAGCAGCAGCTCAAACGTAACTGTCCTGAACAGATTAAATCTATATAGTTTAATGCTGTCCTTTATACTTTTCATAAAATCTGTATCCCTTCCCTACAGAAGCATCATTGCATCTCCAAACGAAAAGAACCGATACTTCTCATCAACTGCCTTTTTATAAGCTGAAAGAACTTTTTCTCTATCATAAAATGCCGAAACAAGCATTATAAGTGTTGATTCCGGAAGATGAAAATTCGTTATAAGATGATCCACCATCTTATATTTATATCCTGGATAAATGTAAATCTGTGTCCACCCGCTGCATGGCTCTATTGTTCCATCTTCTTTACCTGCGGTTTCAAGCGTTCTGACACTTGTTGTTCCAACCGCAATAATCTTACCACCATGTGCTTTTGTTTCATTTATTGTTTTAGCTGCCTCTTCAGGAACAATATAATACTCACTATGCATTTCATGATTCTCTATATCCTTTTCCTTTACAGGCCGAAATGTTCCTAGTCCGACGTGAAGTGTAAGACGCGCAATTTTTATTCCTTTTTTCTCTATTCTTTCAAGAAGCTCGTTTGTAAAATGAAGTCCTGCTGTCGGCGCAGCTGCAGATCCTTCATGTTCAGCATAAACTGTCTGATACATATTTTTATCCTTCAGCTTATGCTTTATGTATGGCGGAAGCGGCATTTCCCCAAGTTTATCAAGGATTTCTTCCCAGATACCATCATATTCAAATTTCACAAGACGATTACCGTCAGAAACAACTTCCATTACTTCCGCCTTCAAAAGTCCATCTCCAAAATCAACTCTTGCTCCGACTTTCATTTTTTTTCCAGGTCTTACAAGTGTCTCCCAGACATTATTACCTTTATTCTGCAGCAACAGTACTTCTACATTAGCTCCTGTCTCTTCTTTTACCCCAAGAAGACGCGCTGGAATTACTTTTGTATCATTAACAACAAGACAATCTCCCGGATTAAGATAATCAATCACATCAGAAAATATCTTATCTTCTATTTCGTCTGTATCCCTGTGTATTACCATAAGTCTTGAATCATCACGCTTTTCAAGCGGATCCTGAGCAATAAGCTCCGTTGGAAGATCATAATCAAAATCAGTTAACTCCATTTATAAAGCTTCCTTTCATTTTTTGTTAAGCACGAATTTCAATACCGGCATCTGAAAGCTTACCAAGCATCTTTTCTAAAATCGGTTTCAGTTCTTCATCCTTAAGCGTATGATCTGCGGCGCGAAAATATAATGAAAATGCAACTGATTTTTTGCCTTCTGCCACCTGGTCTCCTTCATAAACATCAAACACTTCAAGTGTTTCAAGCATTTTACCTGCAGAGGCACGAATGATCTTTTCAATATCGCCAACATAAACATCCCTGTCACATACCAGAGCCAGGTCTCTTGTCATACCTGGAAATTTAGCTATACTTGTATATTTTATATCGGATTTTGAAAGCATTGATACAATATCCATATTAAGAACCGCAATATAGACATCGCCCTTCATCCCGTAATTTGTGACAACTTCAGGATGAACCTGTCCTAAATATCCGAGTGAAAGTTTACCTTTTTTCACATTTGCCTGTCTGCCCGGGTGAAGAAAAGGATGTTCTACTGTTGGTACAAAATCTACATCTCCAAGAAAATTCATTTCGTCAAATATTTCTTCAAGAACACCTTTCATCGTGAAGAAATCTCCCTTGCCATAGAACCCGAATGCCATACGTACTTTTTCATCCGGAAGTTCTGTAACAGGAATTTCGTGTGGCAGATAAACTTTTGCAAGTTCAAACAGCCTTACGTCCTTATTACGACGATTGAAATTTGTTGAAAGCGACTGCAGCAGTCCATTCAGTGGAAGTGTACGCATTATACTGAAATCTTCTCCAAGAGGATTGCTGATCCTTACTGCCTTTCTTGCCGGATGATCCTCTGGAATAAGAAGCTTGTCATAAACTTTAGGACTTTCAAATGAATATGCCATAGCCTGAGAAAATCCATTTTCTTCTGCAATTTCCTCTGTCAGTCTGTTTATTGATTCCTCATATGATATTCCGCCAATTCCAGCCGTAACTTTAGGCAGTGTAGGAACAATCTTATCATATCCATAAATACGTCCGACTTCTTCTGCCAGATCGGCCATACAATGCAGATCCTGACGAAATGTCGGTATTGTAAGTGTATTATCTTCTTTATTATATATAAGTCCAAGTCTGTCAAATATATGAAGCATCTGCTGAACTGGCACTTCTTCTCCAAGCAGTGTATTCATCTTTTCAGGTTCAAATGGCAGCTTCCACGAATTTACAGGATCCGGATATATATCAACTTCGCCCTGAAGAACTTCTCCTGCACCCATTTCTTCAACAAGCTGGCATGCACGATCAATAGCTTCCTTTGCAAGATTAGGATCAAGTCCCTTTTCAAATTTTCCGGCAGCATCTGTACGAAGTCCAAGACGTCTCTCTGAAAGACGAATATTTGTTCCGTCAAATGTAGCCGCTTCAAAAAGCAGTGTACTTATATCGTCTGTGACCATTGAATTCTGACCACCCATTATTCCTGCAATTCCTATCTCTTTTTCAGAGTCACAAATCATCAATGTATTGTGATCCAATTTTCTTTTCTGACCATCAAGAGTAGTAAATTCATCTTCATCTTCTGCACGCTTGACGATTATCTTATTTCCCTTAATTGTTTCAAGATCATATGCATGCATTGGCTGCCCATATTCTTCCATGACATAATTTGTAATATCTACAATATTATTTATGGAACGAATTCCCTGGGCACGAAGGCGGTCAACCATCCATTTAGGCGATGGTCCAAGTTTAATATTCTTTACTATTCTTGCAATATAACGTTTACATAAATCAGTATCTTCAACAACTACAGATATATTATCAGATGTTTTTTCATTTCCCTCAGCTTTAACGCTGACAACCGGTGGTACAAAATCAAGATCAAATGTCGCTGCCGCTTCTCTTGCCATTCCAAGAATTGAAAAGCAATCAACTCTGTTTGATGTTATTTCATATTCTACATTTGTATCATGCATTCCAAGTGCTTCAACAGCATCATCACCAGGTTTTATGTCCGCACGATTATTAAAAATGTAAATACCATCAACAGGAGCATCCTGATAAAGTTCCCGTGTCGATCCAAGCTCTTCTATTGCACACATCATACCATTCGAAGGGACTCCACGAAGTTTTCCGTTCTTAATCTTTATACCGTCTGCCGGTGGTTCACTGCCATCATGTCCTCCCGCGACACGTCCTCCATCAAGAACAGCAGGTACAAGTGCGCCTACATAAAGATTAGATGCGCCTGTAACTATCTGTATTGGTTCAGCCTCTCCAACATCAACCTTACATATTACCAGATGATCTGCATCAGGATGCGGATCAATAGAAAGTACCTTTCCAACAACTATTTTTTTCAGATTCTTATCAAACTGATTAAAATTTTCAACATGTGATCCTGTCAGTGTAATCTTATCAACAAACTCCTGAGGCTGTACTTCAAGTTCAGGTACATATGCTTTTATCCATGAAATAGGTGTATTCATAGTTTTTCTCCTTTTTTCTTACTATATTTTCACAATTATTTAGAACTGGCTGAGAAAACGTACATCGTTTTCATAAAGGAGACGCATATCATCAATTTCATATTTGAGAAGTGCTACACGCTCAAGTCCGATTCCAAAAGCAAATCCTGAATAAACATACGGGTCTATACCGCACATTTCAAGAACATGCGGATGAACCATACCGCATCCAAGTATCTCTATCCATCCTGATCCTTTGCAGACATTGCATCCTTTGCCATGACATTTAAAACATGTCACATCAACCTCTGCCGATGGTTCTGTAAACGGAAAATGATGCGGCCGAAGTTTTGTCTTTGTATCATTGCCAAAAAACTTCCTGGCAAACTGATCTAGCGTTCCCTTAAGATCTGCCATTGTCACACCTTTGCCGACAACGAGTCCTTCTACCTGATGAAATGAAGGTGAATGTGTTGCATCAACTTCATCCGCACGAAATACACGTCCCGGAGAAATTATTTTTATAGGAAGTTCTCCTTTTTCCATTATTCTTGCCTGTACAGATGATGTCTGCGTCCTGAGCAAAATGTCTTTTGTTATATAGAAAGTATCCTGTTCATCCTTTGCAGGATGATTAGCCGGAATATTGAGAAGTTCAAAATTATATTTATCATATTCCACTTCAGGTCCGTCAACAACTTCATAACCCATTCCGATAAATACACGTTCAAGATCTTCAAGTGCAACCTGATTAGGATGTTTCGATCCACGTATTGAACGTGTTCCCGGAAGCGTTACATCAATAGTTTCTCTCTTCATCTTAGCGCTGAGAATATCATGCTTCAATGCTGCCTTTTGTTCATTCAGCTTATCTTCAATGGCACTGCGAACTTCATTTACTTTCTGTCCAACCTTCGGGCGCTCTTCCGGTGCCAGATCTTTCATACTCTTTAGTATCTGAGTGAGTTCACCCTTCTTTCCAAGGACAGCAACCTTAATCTCATCAAGTGCAACAAGATCTTTTGCCTCAGCAATTTTTGTCTCAGCCTCTTCCTTGATTTCCTTCAGGCTCTTTGCCATAGTTTATTTCCTCCTAAAATTTTATTATATTCTTGTAAAAAAAAACCTCTCCTGCAGATTATGCAGAAGAGGGACGAAATTTCAATTACGCGGTACCACCCTGATTTTCATGCTTTCGCATGACTCTCATTTCCTTTAACGCAGGATTACGATTCTTTCTACTCTATTTCAAAAGAACAGCTCCGGTATGAACATTTCAGCAAGTGCAAATCTATAACAGGGTTCTCAGCCGGTGACCCCATTTCTCTGTCAGCTGCATTCTTACTCTTTATAATACCTTCTCAGCATTTATCTTATTCTTTTATCATTTCTTAATTTAACAACAGAAACGCAGTTAGTCAAGTTATTTTTGTTATTTTTATATTGCTATTATGATACATCATTTTTCATCTATAACGGAAATACCCTTTTCATAAAGCATTTCAGGCTGGTATGACATCTTTGACATTCTTAGTCCATCAACACCCAGATCTTCCTCTCGATTCACATAGATATACCCTTGTGGTTCTATAACCTTTGAAACATACTCCCTGCATATCATAGGATATGCTCCCTGCACAGATTCTACCGCTTTTTCAAAATGTACCACATAAGTATCCTTTGTAAGCGGCTCCCCTATCGTAAATGCCACAGCCTTTTCCCTTGCCATAAGAACTCCGCCGGTAAGTCCCAATTCTTTCATGTGGTCAAGAGCATATGAAATTGCTCTCTCTTCATAATCTGCCTCATTTTCAAGTTTCTGTTCTTCATTAACATTTTTACTCTCATCGATATCACTATTCCATCTATCCTCAAGTCGAAGGCAGTACTTTTTATTTTCATCTGTTATCGGTTCGAATGTATAATCTGGAAATTCTTCAATAAAGTGGTTACAGTGGTTTTTCTTCGAATGAAGTTTTCTTCCTGAAAAAGTCGAAAGTTTTTCAGCAAGATAAATATAATCTGCATTATTTCTGTCATATATTATTTTGAATTTTCCGGGATACCATTCATTCAGCTTTGCTTCTATATCTTTAGTTACATTCATAAAGCAGGCATTTTTTCCTTTATCAGAAAAAAACTTCATAAGCATTTCAACTGCGTCATAAATATTATTTTCTTCTCCAACGGGAAATGTAACAGCTGCAATCTCACCATTTTTCTCCTGCCCTATTACAAATGTATCATTAACAACTGCATAACGATAATGAAAATAGTCCCCCCACAAAACAAGAGTACCGACGCAGAAATCACAGCTACGGTACTCATTGTTTTCAAGATATTTTCTTATTTCGTCTGCATTTTTTAACATGGGTTTTATAAACTCCATAAAAATGCCATTCTCCTTTTACATAGGACTGTGAAGTAAAACTTCAGGATCATTATGTCCATAATTATATAATGCATTTTTTATGCTGTCTTCTATCTTTTCAGGAGCATTTATAACAATAATTTTCAAGAAATTATCAACATAATCACACCATTTGCTATAAATTTCTTCTTTATCAGCTTCCGTAGGATTCTTCTGAGCTGCGCTCTTATCAAAACTCATATCCTCACTCGAATGCATAATTTCTTTCATACCGATAGAACGGAAATTTATTCCAAATGCAATCTTACCGATTTCCTCTGTACGAACAAAAGCACAATCATACATTTCTGTAACAAGCGGGATGATACTCTCCTCAGGGTCATTAAAATAATGACAATAAAAATACATATCTTCCTTACGTCGGAGTTCTGTAATATCCTGATTATTATACCAGAAATACTTTGCTACAGAGATTTCGTCTCCATGCATCTGAAACTTATCTTCATACATCTGATCTTTTTTCTTTATTTTTCTTTTTTTCTTCTTAGGCACAGGATTTTCATTAAGAAATTCCTGCATCTCACCCATATCATTTATTCCAGCTTCTGGATTTGTTGTATTTACATTATCCTTATTATTTACAGTATTGATGTTTACTATATTTACAGGATTAACTGTTACTTTTTCTGCAGACGCATCTGATATTGTGTCCGGCATTACAGCCACTTTTTCTGAATGTTCATCATTATCTGCTTTAGGTTTTTCTGATTGATTTCTATCAAAAAATGCACTGTCATTTGATGCATCATAATCAGGATCTTCTGCAAGATGTCTTGCTTCATCACTGCTTCCTGCATCCGAAACTCCTGATTTTTTTAATGCCTCTTCAATTTTTGTTGTATCAAGTTTGTTCGTCGGTTCAAGATTAAGATCGATTTCTGAATTTTCTTCAGTTTCATCGTCTGATTCATCATCATCATCATCATCATCATCATCATCATCGCACGTAACTTTGATATTTGCCGCAACTGCCTCGCTTCGTGCCGCATTTACAGCCTCACTTGCTTCTCTCACCATTCTGCTGGTTACATCATCTGCCTCATAATTGTTTTCCTCGTCTGAATCATCAGCAGATAATGAATTTTCATCATCCGAATATTCATCATCACCATCATCAGATGCTGAATTTTTATTTTTACTGTTTTGTGACTTTTTACCTGACTTCTTTTTATATATATCATCCGAATCATAATCTTCTTCGTCTTGATATTTTTCATTTTTTCCTGATTTCATAACCTTAATAGTTATAACTATCAGAACAATTAATAATATAAGAAGCGCAGCCGCAAAAGCCAGCACCATCCATGTTTCACTATTAAAATCCGGCATAAAAATCTACCTTCCCTTTCAGAAGACAAAACCCTATCACCAATACTTAGTGAGTATACTACACTCAAAATGCTTTTTCAAACTGCCTGAAATATAAGTCTTTACAAAGTCTGTTTCATATATAATTTGAACTCTCATTGTTTCAAAACTGCTTTCTTTTGCTGTTTATACAGTCTGGCACAGTCATTTAAATTATAAAATCATACATTTCTTCTGTGTCTGAGAGATCTTCTATTGTAATCCCCTTAAAATAATCAACTATATTTTCGGACAGATCATCCCACATTTTCTGTACCTTTGCCGAAGATGCCGCTGTATCAGTCCGCGATGAATTCAATTCTGCCACCGGTGCAAGTGTACTTTCTGTACATTCAAGTATTTCATATACTGTATATTTTTCCGGCCGTCTGGAAAGTCTGTATCCTCCACCTTTTCCTCTTAAGGATTCCACCTTGCCAGTTCTGCTTAAGGCAGCAACTATGCTTTCAAGATATTTTTCAGAAATGTCCTGCCTGTCGGCAATATCTGTCAGCGGTATGAACTCTCCTGAATTATGTTCTGCGAGATCTATCATCACGCTTAATGCATATCTTCCCTTTGTTGAAACTAACATATCCCCTCCGTAATATTATGTTAATAATATTTTTTTATCAGCTATTAACTGTTATATTTTGACATTCAAATAATCGAAGGTCAAATGTTTTTTCCGTTTTTTTATATAAATTAACCGCAATAATCAAAACATACTATCTGCACCTACATTATAATATCATAGGTTTATACAAAATTGATATATTTTTGTATCATTACGTTTAATTGATTCAGAATATCCGCTGTGTTATACTTTCTCGGTATTTAAAAACATTGGGAGAGCACACTAAATACCGGCTTACATATCTATACCCTCTCTTATTTATTTTCGTATATCTTCATTTATTTTAATTTATTTTATAAAGGAGTCCATGAAAATGTCAAAAATCAGAACACGTTTTGCACCAAGTCCAACAGGCAGAATGCATGTTGGTAATCTAAGAACTGCCCTTTATGCTTATCTGATCACACGTCATGCCGGAGGAGATTTTATTCTCAGAATAGAAGACACTGATCAGAATCGTGAAATGGAAGGTGCTGTGGATATTATTTTTAAAACTTTAAAAGATACCGGCCTTACATGGGATGAAGGTCCTGACATTGGCGGTTCTGTTGGTCCTTACGTTCAATCTGAACGTATGAAATCAGGCATTTACATGCAATATGCAAAAGAACTTATTGAAAAAGGCGAGGCCTATTACTGTTTCTGTACTGATGAACGCCTAAAAACTCTTGAGATGGACGTTGATGGCAAAACACTCTTTCACTATGACAAGCACTGTCTTAATCTATCAAGAGAGGAAATAGAAAATAACCTCTCTTCAGGAATGCCATTTGTAATAAGACAGAATAATCCTACAACCGGTGAAACGAATTTTGAAGATGAACTTTACGGAACCATCACCGTTCCAAATGAAGAGCTTGATGATATGATACTTATTAAATCTGATGGCTATCCGACATACAATTTTGCAAATGTTGTAGATGACCACCTCATGGGAATCACTCATGTTGTAAGAGGAAATGAATATCTTTCTTCTTCTCCTAAATATAACCGTTTATATGAAGCATTCGGCTGGGAAGTTCCTCACTACATTCACTGTCCTCTTATTACGGATGAAAACCATAATAAACTGTCCAAACGTTCCGGTCATTCATCTTTTGAAGATTTGCTTGATCAGGGGTTCTTATCTGAAGCTGTTGTAAATTACGTTTCCCTTCTGGGCTGGTGTCCTGATAACAACCGTGAGATTTTCTCTTTACCTGAACTCATAGATGCATTTGACTATCACAGAATGTCAAAAGCCCCTTCTGTTTTTGATATCAACAAACTTAAATGGATGAACGGTGAATATATTAAGAAACTCGATTTTGAAACTTTCTATGAAAAAGCACTCCCTATAATGAAAGAAACTATTCATCGCGATATTGACTTCAAAAAACTTGCTGAAATGGTTCAGTCACGAATCGAAATCTTTCCTGACATCAAAGATCAGGTTGATTTTATAGATAAAGTTCCTGATTATGACATTTCTCTTTATACACATAAAAAGATGAAAACAAACACAGAAAACTCTCTCCGTCTCCTTCAGGAAGTCCGCCCTGTGCTTGCCGAAGAAGACGATTATTCAAATGATGCCCTCTTTGAGCTTTTAAAGAATTTCAGTGCTGAACACGAATATAAAACAGGTTTTTCAATGTGGCCTATCCGTACTGCACTTTCCGGAAAGCCGGCAACTCCAGGCGGTGCAACTGCATTAATGGAGCTTCTGGGGAAAGATGAATCCATTCGAAGAATAGATTCCGGAATAGAAAAATTAAGCACTGCAAATTAAGCACTATATATTTTGCTCTGCAAATAAAGTGATTTAATTGTTAATATAAGTAAATTTATATTAACAATTAAAATCCCAGAGAATCAGGTGAACATGTAAATATTCATCTGAAATTCTCTGGGATTTTTTATTTTCATCAACATCTTGTCATTTACCACTCGCTGCCTGATGTTCTTTCTCATTTTTATGAGCATCTGATCTTTTCGATTTGTATCTTATGCTGTGTGCCGCCTTTGCTTTTTTCTTTTCAAATGCTCTGAATTCACTTTTTTGCTTTTTAGTAAGCGTTCTCCAATAATCTGTAGCTTCCTGCTGTCTATTCTTTGCTGCCTCTCTGATAGATACAACTTTATCAACCGCAGCTTCCTCATGTTCTGAAATCTTCTTTTTTACATAGTTCTTTACATCTTCTTCAGTTCCACGATCTATTTCTTCCTGTACAATTTCTGACGCATAATCGTGACGGATAGGAACAGTTATTTCTTTGGGGTCAAGATTCACTTCCACATCTGAATCATCCCAGACATCATCTTCACCATTTCTGTATTTATTTAATTCATATTCCATAGCCCGCTGTTTGCACTGACTTGTATATTCATTTATCTGTGCCCCTACAAACATCATGTAAATTACAAAATACAGCCAGAACATAAGAAGTATAACCGTAGTAAGTGAACCATACATATATGAACGATTTGCATAATTATCTATATAAAGTGAATATATTTTTGTGATTGCTACCCATGTAAATGCTGAAAATAAAGCTCCCGGAACCTGTTCCCGGAATTTTGTCCTTCTCGTCGGTACAATTGTATAAAGGACCCAAAAAAGAAGGAATAGCAGAACAAACGTTGCCGATGTCCTGAGCCCGTATATAAGAAGTGTTACATTTTCAAAATTCGGAAAACGGGATAATATCCATTTAGCAATTTGTGTTCCGAACATATTCAAAGGCACAAGTACTACAAGAAGTATCAGAAGTATTGCGGTATAAAATGAACTTATTCCTCGTATTATCACATAATTACGGTTTTCTCTAGACCTGTAAACTTCATTAAGTCCATTTCTGATTGCCATAAGTCCTTTTGATGAAGACCAGAGAGCTACCACTATGGAAATTATGGTTGCAGAACTTGAAGAGCCTTCATATATTTCATTTACAATGTCTTTAACATAACTTTCAAATCGGCTCGGAAGAATATTACATATCATATCTATGATTTCCTGCTCTGCTATGGGCAGAAAACGTGGAAATGTAATTGCAATTGAAATAAGCGGAAAAAAAGACAAAAAAAGAAAGAATGCAGACTGGGCTGCAAATGCACCCATGTGTTCATCCTGCGTCTGATTCAGAAAATACATGATATCCTTTATTCTTGCTTTCAAAATAAGTTATTACCCTTTAATACAAATAATTTATATTAATTCTAAACATTTTCATATATTTTAAATACCATGCAGTGATTAAAACTGCAGTTTTCCCACCGCCCTATCATACAATGCGGTGGAATTATTCTAACATAATCTGGATAAAACACAAAAAAAAACATAAAAAACAGTTTTTATATATTCCCTATATACTGGTTTTTCAGTACTGAGATTACATATAAATTCATGCCTGTTTTTTATGTTTTTCACTTTTTATTTTTTATATCTTTATCTTTTACCTGTAAATTATTCTTTTTATAGCAAATATCCGAAATGCCGGTCCCGGTCTCTGAATCCTAGCTAAAGCCAGGTGGGTACAATCTCACAACATTCTGAAGTCCCATCGTATGGGCATGTCATCCAGCTGATTTTGACTCGTCCCTATCAGAAAATGTAGGTTCAGCGCAATATGGGATTTATCGCACACCCCAGATATTTGCTTTGTATAATGATTATAATATCATATGATGTATTATTCAACCTATTAAATTTATTTCCAAATAATTTAACCGAAATCAGATTCTTGCTTAATTAATATATATTTTCCAGGAGCAGTTTTAACATTTATTATTTATTCTTCAGAATATGTGAAATATCAATATACTTTGGAATCCCATTTTCATATTCTGTTGTTATTTCTCCCTGTATAAGCGGATAAATATATTTCACCATTTCATTTGTAACATCATTACCATCGTCATTTATCCATTCAGAAGGAATTTTCCTTATTTCATTTGCTACATGCTCAAGAGATGATGTTTCTATTTTGTAGTCGTAAGGCTCATCTGCTATTCTTCTGATTGACGTCATGAATCCTGTTCGTCCATCTTCCGCAAATCTTACAGCCGCACATCCAAGTTCCTCTGCCTCAATAAGATCCTGGCGTGAAGAAAGATGTGCTGCGCAGCGCTGCAATATATTCAGCTCAACAGAGCGGACTTTTATATGCAGTTCCTGTTTTACAATGTTTTCAAGTATCTTCCCCACGCCAGAAAGCTGCGGATGTCCAAACTTATCCGCAACTGCTGCCTTTGCGCTTATATATATTCCCTGTTCATCACGAACACCTTCAGATACGGCAACTACCACATCATTATTTTCAGCTAGTTTTTTCCTGAGATCATCAATAAAATTCTTCCTGTGAAATGGCACTTCAGGAAGATAAATCAGCTGTGGAGTCATATTGTATTCATTACGTGCCATTACTGCTGAAGCTGTAAGCCAGCCTGCATCACGTCCCATTATTTCAACAATAGTAACACAGGGAGTTTTATATACCGCTGTGTCATGTGCCACTTCCAACATTGTTGATGCAATATATTTTGCAGCCGAGCCAAACCCCGGTGTATGATCTGTCATTACCAAATCATTATCAATCGTCTTAGGCACTCCGGCAAACCTTATTTTACTGCCGATCTCTGTTCCGTATGCTGCAAGTTTTGCTATAGTGTCCATTGAATCATTTCCACCGATGTAGAAAAATGCACCAATGTTATATTTTTCAAATATGTTAAAAAGTTTTTCGTATATTTCAGGCTGTTCATTCGCTGATGGCATTTTATATCTGCATGATCCAAGATAGCTTGATGGTGACTGCCAAAGCAGTTTAAGTTCACTTTCATATTCTGTCATATCAATGAATTCTTCATTAAATACTCCATTTATACCATGAAGTGCGCCATAAACCCTTTCAAAATGATTACTTTCTTTGACTCCTCTGACAACTCCGGCAAGTGATGCATTAATAGCAGCGGTCGGACCGCCTGACTGGGCAACCATACAATTTTTCACTGAAAACTTCCTCCCAAACTAACTTTTTAAAGTCTTATCGGATTAAGTTTATCACAAAACTTATATGTGCGAAATATACCATATCCCAGCATAATTTAAATTACTGAAGATTTGTATATCCTATCAGTTTTTGATCAATTTCTTTTGCTGCTTCTCTGCCTTCATGAATTGCCCATACCACAAGGCTCTGTCCACGATGCATATCTCCGCAGGTGTAAACATTCGGAACATTCGTTGCGTATTTTCCCGTTTCAGTTTTTATGTTGCCCCTTGGTGATGTTTCAGTTCCAAATGCGTCTGCTATATATTTTTCAGCTCCTACAAATCCGGCAGCAATAAGAACCATTTCACATTCTATAATAAATTCAGATCCTTTACGTTCTGCACTGCTCATGCGTCCGCTTTCCGGATCTTTCTTCCAGTCAAGATATACACATTTTGCACCTTTAATATTTCCATTTTCATCCTTTATAAATTCTTTGACTGTTGTCTCATAAAGACGTGGATCATGTCCAAATTTAGCAATAGCTTCCTGCTGACCATAATCTGTTTTAAGAACCTTGGGCCACTCAGGCCACGGATTATTTTCAGCTCTGTTTTCAGGTGGTTCAGGCATCATTTCAAGCTGTGTTACCATAGCAGCGCCTTCTCTTATGACTGTACCTACGCAGTCATTTCCTGTGTCTCCGCCGCCTATTATAAGAACCTTTTTACCTTTTGCTGAAACTATATTATTATCACTGAAGTTCGAATGCACAAGCGAACGTGTTGTCATTTTCAGGAAATCAACAGCAAAATATATTCCCTTTGCCTCTCTTCCTGGAGCGGTGATATTTCTTGGTGCCGCAGCACCACAGGCAAGAACGACTGCATCATATTCTTTTATGATTTCATCAGCTTTTATATATTTCAGCTTATCATCTCTAATACATTTCAAAATTGGATCTGCATCCGCTGCCTTTTTAGGTGCTTTTTTTATATCTCCACCTACTTCTGTACTTGTAGCAAACCTGATTCCCGTTTTCTTCATAAGATCAATTCTTCTCTTGACTATTTTCTTATCAAGTTTCATATTAGGGATTCCATACATCAGAAGTCCACCCGGTTCATCACTTCTTTCAAAAACAGTCACATTATGTCCGCGAAGATTTAACTGAACTGCAGCTGCAAGTCCCGCAGGTCCTGATCCTATAACTGCAACATTTTTTCCCGTCTTTACTGCCGGTTCTGAATCGTCTACATATCCATTTTCAAAGGCGTTTTCAATGATTAGTCTTTCATCTTCCTTAGTGGAAACTGCCTCTCCGTAAATTCCACATGTACATGCTGCTTCACACAGGGCAGGACATACTCTTGATGTGAATTCAGGAAAACAATTTGTCTTCGAAAGACGGTTATATGCTTCTTTCAGGTTTCCACGATAAACCATATCATTCCACTCTGGGCATAAGTTATTGAGCGGACATCCTGATGCCATACCTGCAAGCATTTTCCCATATTGGCAAAATGGCACACCGCAGTCCATACACCTTGATGCTTGTTTTTTCTGTTCATCTATTGACAGCATTTCATGAAATTCTTCAAAATTTTTTATCCTGTCGAGCGGTTTTACTTCGCTACTTGTTTTTCTCTGGTAATCTAAAAATCCTGTTGGTTTTCCCATTTCAGTCCGCTCCCTCCTACATAATACCGCGCTTGATTGCATAAAATGCTTCTATAAGTGCTTGTTTCTCATCAAGACCACGAACTTCCATTCGTCCGATTGCATTCAGCATTTTCTTATAATCATTTGGTATAATTTTCTTGAATTTCGGAAGGTACTGTTCAAATTTTTCAAGAACTTCCCTTCCTCTCATTGAACCTGTAGCTTTTACATGTTCTTCTATCATTGATTTGAGTTCCATAACGTCATATTTATCCGTGACATTTTCAACTCCTATCATTTGTTTATTTAGTCTTCTGTACAGGCTGCTTTCAAGATCAAGTACATATGCAATACCGCCACTCATTCCTGCCGCAAAATTCTTTCCTGTACTCCCAAGTATTACAACTCTTCCACCCGTCATATATTCGCATCCGTGTTCACCAACACCTTCAACTACTGCATATGCTCCAGAATTACGTACAGCAAATCTTTCACCGGCAACACCATTTATATATGCGTGTCCTGATGTTGCCCCATATAATGCAACATTTCCGATAATTATATTTTCCTCTGGTTTATATCCGGCATTTTCAGGTGCTTTTACAATAATATTTCCACCTGAAAGTCCCTTTCCAAAATAATCATTACTGTCCCCTGTAAGAGAAAGTGTAAGTCCCTTAGGTATAAATGCTCCGAAACTCTGTCCGCCGCTGCCATTGCAATTGATTACAAATGTATCATCAGGAAGATTATTCCCACATTTCATAGTGATTTGTGAACCGAATAATGTCCCAAATGCCCTGTCTGTATTTGTAACATTTACATCTAGTGTATGTTTCTCAGCCTCTGCTGCATCTTTTCCCGCCGGAATAAGATTTCCAAGTTTCTTCATCAGAATGCTCTCATCTTTTGTTGTCTCAAGTTTAAAATTATAAATATTCTTTTTTGAATAGCATACTTTACTTTGCGGTGTTCCCACAAATTCCTTGTCAAGTATCTGACTCAAATCTATATTTCTCTTCTTTGCTTCAGGACTTGCTTCAAGCAGATCTGTTCTTCCTATAAATTCATCAACAGTATGCACACCAAGACGTGCCATATATTCACGAAGTTCTTCTGCTACGAACATCATATAATTAATTACATATTCAGGCTTTCCACGAAAACGTTTTCTTAGTTCAGGATTTTGTGTTGCTACGCCAACCGGACATGTATCAAGATTGCAGACACGCATCATTACACATCCCATTGACACAAGAGGACCTGTTGCAAATCCAAATTCTTCTGCTCCAAGAAGTGCGGCTATTGCAACATCTCTTCCGGTCATAAGTTTCCCGTCTGTTTCAAGAATAACTCTATCTCTGAGATCATTCATTATTAATGTCTGATGTGTTTCAGCAAGACCAAGTTCCCATGGAAGTCCGGCATTATGTATAGAGTTACGCGGAGCAGCTCCGGTTCCTCCATCAAATCCCGAAATAAGAATAACCTGGGCACCTGCTTTTGCAACACCAGCCGCTATTGTTCCTACACCAGACTCAGATACAAGTTTCACAGAAATTCTTGCTTTCTTGTTTGCGTTCTTCAAATCATAAATAAGCTGTGCAAGATCTTCGATTGAATAAATATCATGATGAGGCGGTGGTGAAATGAGCCCGACTCCTGGCGTTGAATGTCTCGTCTTTGCTACCCATGGATATACTTTTCCGCCCGGAAGATGACCGCCTTCACCAGGTTTCGCACCCTGAGCCATTTTTATCTGAATTTCCTTTGCTGAACAAAGATATTCTGAAGTTACGCCAAATCTTCCTGATGCCACCTGTTTGATTGCTGAATTTTTATCCAGTCCATCAGCTCCTACTGAAAAACGTTCTTCTGCTTCTCCGCCTTCTCCTGTGTTGCTCTTGGCTCCTATTTTATTCATTGCTATTGCCATTGTTTCATGTGCTTCTTCAGATATAGATCCATAACTCATTGCGCCTGTCTTAAAACGCATCACTATAGATTCAGCTGATTCTACTTCTTCAATCGGAATGCCCTTCTTAGGATATTTAAACTGCATAAGTCCACGTAAATGGAATGGTTTTTCTTCTTCATCAAGTGCTGCCGTATACTGTTTAAACATTGTATAATTATTTCTCCATACAGCCTGTTGAAGCGTATGAATTGTATTTGGATTATAAAGATGGCTCTCCTGACCGCTTCTTTCCTTATAATCACCAACTGAATCAAGTTCATGGTTCATTCCCAGTCCAAGTGAATCAAATGCCGCACTATGAAGTTTTTCAACATGCTCCTCTATATCCTTAAGTCCTATACCTCCAACACGTGAAACTGTGTTTGTGAAATATTTATCCACAAGTTCCTCTGAAAGTCCCAAAGCTTCAAAAATCTGTGACCCCTGATAAGACTGTATTGTTGAAATACCCATTTTAGAGGCTATTGCAACTATTCCTTTCAGAATTGCATTTGTATAATCATCAACTGCCGCATAAAAATCTTTTTGAAGAATATCTTCTTTTACAAGAGTATGAATTGTGTCAATTGCAAGATATGGATTTATTGCTGTTGCTCCATATCCAAGAAGAGTTGCAAAATGATGCACATCTCTCGGTTCACCTGATTCAAGTACTACTGAAACAGCAGTTCTTTTCTTAGTTGTTACCAAATGCTGCTGAAGAGCTGAAATTGCAAGAAGCGATGGTATTGCCACATGATTCTCGTCAACTCCTCTGTCTGAAAGAATCATAACATTAAACCCATCACGATAAAGATTCTCTACCTCTACAAACACTCTCTCCACGGCTTTTTCAAGAGATGTATTCTTGTAATATGTAATCGGAATTACAGCAGATTTAAGATTCGGTGTATTTAATGATTTAATTTTAAGCATATCCGTATTTGTAAGTATCGGATTGTGAATTTTAAGCACCGAACAATTTTCCGGTTTTTCCTCGAGTATATTTCCTTCCCTTCCAAGATAAATTGATGTAGATGTTACAACTTTTTCACGTATTGCATCTATTGGCGGATTTGTGACCTGTGCAAAATGCTGATGAAAATAATTAAACAGAGGTTTTACCTGATCATCGAGAACGGCAAGAGGAGTATCTTTTCCCATAGCCGCTATCTGCTCAAGCCCGTTATTAGCCATCGGAAGAATTGCATGCTTATATTCCTCGTATGTATAACCAAATGCACGAGTTAATTTCTTACGATACTCTTCTGAAATTTTCTCTACCTTTTTATTTGGGATTTTTATATCAGAAAGCTTCATCATATATTCATCAAGCCACTCTCCATATGGTTTTGCATCTGAAAATTTAGACTTGATTTCGTCATCTGCTATAACACGGCCTTCTTTCGTGTCAACCAGCAACATTCTTCCCGGATGAAGACGATCTTTATTTACAACATGTTCTTCCGCTACCGGAAGCACACCAACTTCTGAAGAAAGAATAAGATAATCATCATCTGTAATATAATAACGTGACGGACGAAGTCCATTACGGTCAAGTACAGCGCCCATCATATCTCCATCTGTAAAAAGGATTGAGGCGGGTCCATCCCATGGTTCCATCATTGTTGCATAATACTGATAGAAATCTCTTCTTGCCTGAGTAATCGCCGCATTTCCTTCCCATGGTTCTGGAATAAGTATCATAATCGCAAGCGGGAGCGGCATACCATTCATAAGGAAAAATTCAAGTGCATTATCAAGACGGGCTGAGTCCGATCCGTCCGGATCAAGTACAGGTGTTATTTCATGAAATTTATCTTTAAAATATTTGGAATCCATAGTTTCTTCACGGGCAAGCATTTTATCTTCATTCCCTCTTATGGTATTTATTTCACCATTATGAACGAGGTAACGATATGGATGAGCTCGTCTCCAGCTTGGAAATGTATTTGTTGAAAATCTTGAATGCACCAGTGATATTGCTGATTCATAATCTTCGTCCTGCAGATCAAGATAGAAATTACGAAGCTGATCAACAAGGAACATGCCTTTATATACAATCGTTCTGCTTGAAAGAGATGGAACATATGTATCTTCATTTGACTGTTCAAAGATACGTCTTGCAACATAAAGCTTTCTTTCAAATTCAATTCCTTCTTCTATATCTTTGGTTTTAGCTATAAATCCCTGCATTATTGATGGCTGAACTGAAATTGCCTTTTTGCCAAGTATTTTTTGATTTACCGGCACATCCCTCCATCCAAGAAATTTCATTCCTTCTCTTTCAACAATTGTTTCAAACATTTTCATTGCCTGACGTCTCGGAAGTTCTTCCTGTGGGAAAAAGAATACACCAACTGCATAATGACGTTCGCGCGGAAGTTTGATCCCATCCTTTGCTAATTCTTTTCTGAAAAATTTATCTGATATCTGAAGAAGAATTCCTACTCCATCTCCTATTTTACCTGATGCGTCTTTTCCGGCTCTATGTTCAAGATTTTCCACAATTTTCAAAGCATCGCTTACACATTTATGTGTTTTTCTTCCTTTAATACTGACAACTGCACCTATGCCGCAATTATCATGTTCAAATTCCGGACTGTAAAGTCCATGTCTTGATACGTCTGTTTCCTGCACCACTTTAACTCCTCCTTTATTAATCTGAAAATTTCATGTTTATTATTTTCAGAAAAAAATAAAGAGGCTGCAGCATAAGACAAATGCATTTTCTTGTCTTACGTTACAGCCCCTTTGCTGTGATTTTATATTTTTTTCTCTGCGGAACAATATACTTTATATTTGCAACAAAATCAATAGTTTTTTTGATTTTTTTATTATTTATTTAAGTCTTTTGTGTTTTTTATTTATTAAATTAATCTATTCTGGGCTTTCTGTTGTTGCATCTGACTGTTCGGCCGGAAGTGCAATCTCACCTGCGCTGCCAATGCTTGTTTCCGCTGATATCTTTGAACTTATTGCCTGCACTTCTTCTGTCGGAGTATAATTTTCTGTATTAAATAAATATGCCTGAAGTGTACTTACATTTTCACTAAGATCCTGAGCAATAAGGCATGCTCCCTTTTCTTTTGTGCTATAGTCAGCAAATCTTAGAGGGAATCCCGTAGTTCCTGTAAGTTTATATGATGTAAGATTTTTTGCGAAATCATAAAACTGATCTTCTGTAATACTTGTCCCAATATAAGGAAGAATTGTATCAATCAGACTGTCAAGTTCACTCGCATTAAGCTTCCTCATCTTTGCAATCATTCCCTGAAGAACTTCTCTCTGCCTCTGTGTACGTGTTATATCTCCCTGTCCTGTACTTCTGATACGTGCATAGGCAGTTGCCTGAACACCATTCAATGTCATATCTGCTTCTGTAGTTCCTGCCGGAAGCACAACAGGGTCAGAATAAAGTTTATTCACTTCTATCTGTTCTTTCATAACGCCATTAAGTGTGTTCAATTCATTTGCTTCAACATGAACCTTTACACCTCCAAGTGCATCTATAGTTCTTGTAAGTCCTTCCCAGTTTACAGATACATATTCTGAAATATTAAGATCAAGATTATTATTTAATGTCTGCACTGCAAGCTCAGGTCCACCATAAGCATAAGCTGTATTACACTTTGATGTGATTGTTTTACTGCTGTCTTTCTGTATTTCCATCATAGTATCACGATATACAGATGCTATCTTTGCTTCCTTTGTCTTATTATTAATTGCCAGAATCATTATTGCATCGCTACGATTCCCTTTGCCAAGTGATGCATCTCTTGCATCCACTCCAAACAGAGCAATTGTTGTATATCCTGTAAGCATTTTCTGGTTTGCACCCTTATTGATATCAAGATCGTCTTTTTTTATATCTGAGACCTGACCTACCTCTGAATATTTTTCATGAGTATATGTTCTGACAATACCATATGCAAGTCCAGCAATAACAATAAGCTCGATTACAAGCGCAATCGCCCATTTTGCATTTGCAGGCATTCTGCCTTTCTTTTTCCTGTTGTTATCTCTTGACATTCTATCCCTTGCCTGTGCATCGCGTTCACCATAATATTCATCATCATCAAAATATGTTTCAGCTTTTTTACGGTCTCCTGCAACATTTTCATTTCCAGTTTTTTTCTGTCCCTTGCTGTTTGATAACTCATCCTCTAAATCGTCCGAAGAATCATCATAGTCATCAAAATCATCAAATCCTCTCATTTAAAAGCCCTCACCTTATCTTATAAATTTCATTTTTTCCCAGTCTGATCCTGATTCGCAATGTATCTGCTACCATCTGGAAAATCGTGGAAATTTTTATTTTTGAACGGTCTTTCTTGTTTCTTGAAAAATTCACAACTACCGGTGCTTCTTTTATTTCAAGTCCGGCAGTTGCTGCATTTGCAAGAATATCTATATCAAAAGAAAATCGTTCAGAATGCACATTTTTCAAAACAGGGATGATACTTTCCATTTTAAATAATTTAATTCCAGTCT
>CALMUC010000255.1 GCA_937872845.1 uncultured Lachnospiraceae bacterium
TCATCGCACCTATTCCCACAAACAGCTGAAGAGGAAAAAGCTCATTTGCAATTCCTGCATTAAAAAGTACTGAGATAGGTCCCTCCTGTGTGACATTATTTACAACCTGTGTAACTGCGCCTGACATCGGAAGGTTTACAAGAATTGCTCCGAATCCGATCGGGAGCAGCAGTGCCGGTTCCATATCCTTCTTAATTGCAAGATAAATAAGAACGGCGCCTATAACCCACATTACAACCATCTTCCAGTCAAGGTTCATGACATTTGAAAAAAGTGCTTCCATAAATCTTTCCTCCTCGTATGAATTTTTGAATGCAAAGCCGAAAGTAAAAAAACGAGCTTTCCACCATGCAAAAAGCATGGTAAAAGTCTCGTTTTAAACTTCAGTTCAGACATATTCCGGGCAGTTACGCCGTGCTGACGAAATATGACAACACCTTTTTGTGAACAGCTCATATTTATAAAAACTTTATAAAGCCACATCACTTTCCAGATGCAAACTACTCTCTTTTACACATCAAAAAGTTTTATTCAACAGTGGCATTATATCATGGCAAATATTTCCTGCATAGTGACCGTCACAAATTTCACATATTCTTTTTATAAATTTCTGATAGGATTTTTGAATTTTCTGCCTTTCTTTCCTTATCAAATATCCATCCGAATTTATTAAAATATCTGATAGCACTTCTGATGTGAATACGCATCATTTTCCTGTCATGATAACTTTCTTTGGCATGATTATGAATCACCGAAACTTCCGGATAAAAAACTGTTTTCCCTATGCGATGCAGCCGACGCATCAAGTCAAAATCTTCACAATACATAAAATATTTTTCATCAAAAAACAGATTATATTTTTTCAGTGCAGAAACCCGCATAAACATAAAACACCCTGAAAGGCAAGGCGGGTTTATAATTTTATCATATTTGTAGCCAAAGCATCTAAGTTCATATAGTGCATTTTTCTTTAACGCATTTTTGGTTTTCGGAAGAAATCTTCTGAATATAAGATCCTGCGGTGTCGGAAGAAGTTTACATAAATATTGTATATTCCCATCCGGATTCAGCACCTTTGGCATCATATATACAACATCTTTGTTCGCATCAGCATATTTCTCCAACTCATCAATAACATAAGGTTCAAACTTCAAATCCGGATTCAGCACCACATGATAATCCGAATTCATTTCAATTGCCATGCGAATACCTATATTATGAGCCGACCCATATCCTAAATTCTTTCCATTATATATATACTTAATATGCCCGGCTGCTTTTTCCCATGTGAAAGTCTTATCGGAAGCATTTTTTTCAGCAACATTTTTAGCGGAAGCATTTAGTCCGGAAACATTTTCCATAAAAGCTGTTTTTACAGAAACAGTTTGTCCTGTACGCATTTGCATGTATGCCTGCTTATTCACAGATTCAATTTTATGTTCCAGAGAAATATCTCTCTTTCCGGAATTGTCGATAAGAAAGAGCTCTCTCCCCGCCTGAGGAGCAAAACTCTTAATAACCACTTCAAGGTCTTCTTTTTTAGTATTAAATAATACAATTGAAGCTGAAATCATTTACCATTTCTCTTTCTCTTTTATCATATCTCTTTTATCTATATTTTTATTTATATCACTTTTATTTATATTTCTTTTATTTATATTTATTTTATTCATGTTTCCATTGTGAATATAAAGCCTTTACATGGTTATTATAGCATAACTTGATGTACTAAATTCTCTTTAGGCATCTGTTTTCGGCAATTTTTTAAAAAAGCTTACAATAAAAGGAATTGATGTTGCCCATGTTAATATATCTCCAACCATTGAAGACATTTGAATTCCCATGATTCCTATAAATCCTGGAAGAATAAGAATCACGGGGATAAAATAAAGACCGCTTCTGAGCAATGAAAGAAATGATGCGGCACCAGCCTTTCCTATACTCTGAAATAACATATTTGCACAAACAAAAAGCGGCTGAAAAACAAGAGCAAAAAGCATAAACCTAAGTGCTGCAGTTCCGATTTCAATTACTTTCGGATCATCGCGGAACAATCTTATGAGGTCTGTTACCTTGAATGACAGAGCAATGGCTGCTATAACCAGAATCATTTCAGAAACCATACATGTGAACCAGAATGCCTGCCGCACCCTCTTATATTTACCTGCTCCATAATTAAATGCTGAAACCGGCTGAAATCCCTGACCGATTCCAAGTGCAACTGCAAACATAAAAAACTGTATTCGTCCCGCTATCGACATCGCCGCCACAGCAGCATCTCCATATATACCTGACGCATGATTTAAAACCATTGTCGAAGTACTGCTAAGCCCCTGTCTGATAAGACTCGGAAAGCCTGTCTTACAGATTTGAAGCAGATCACCATAAATATTCCTAAGTTTTTTCACCGAGATACGACTTTGCGTGATTTTGCGTAAAAATGGAATCAAAAGTACAATAAATCCTACAGCCTGTGAAATAGCGGTTGACATTCCGGCTCCCTCTACTCCCATATTCAGGATTCTCATGAAGTACCAGTCCCCGAATATATTTAAAATTCCACCAAGTGAAAGCCCGATCATTGCAAAAAAAGCTCTTCCTTCATATCGAAGGATATTGTTCAGCACACAACTTGCACATAAAAATGGTGCCCCAAGCAGAATAAATACCGCATATGTACGTGCAAACGGAAGAATCGTACTCGTACTTCCAAGTAAATACAACAATGGATTCAAAAAAATAAAACCTGAAATTGTAATCAGACTTCCGGCTGCCAGTGACATAAAAAATGAAATTGACGCAAATCTTGATGCACTCTGATAGTCCCTTGCACCAAGTTTATTTGCAATTATGGCTCCGGCACCATGCCCAAGCATAAATCCGAATGCCTGAATAATTGCCATAAGTCCGAATACAATACCTATCGCTCCACTCGCACTTGTTCCTTCACGTCCGACAAAATATGTATCAGCCATATTATATATATTTGAAATCAGCATGCTGATTGTAGTAGGAATTCCAAGCTTTGTGACCAGAAACGGAATACTCGTCTCTGTCATCATTCGAAACTGCTTATCAGCAGCATCTATTTTTGATTTTTCCTGACAGACAGGCTTATTCTGCACATCTGCTTCACCTTGCAAAATCACATTACCCTGCGTAGCTGATCTGTTCTGTTTAAATGTTGTATTCTCACTTTTCAAATTTTTATTCCCGCCAGAATCGTTGATTTTTTGAGTGTTTTTATCTTTGATGTTCATAAACTCTAACACATTTATATCAGACATTATAGCACTAATCAAAAATTCCCGGAAATCCGATCAATATAACAATTGACAGGATTCCGGGGAAATTTTTATGCTTTATCTATCACATTCATGTCTGAATTTTTCAGGAAGTTCCGATATTACTTATTATCTTTACGCTTTCCGCACACCAGAGCAATGCCTGCAGAACTCATAAGGAACATAACAATTACAGCTGTATTGAATACATCGCCTGTCTTTGGTGATGCTGCCGCTGTAACCTTTGAAGATGCAACAGCTGCTGTTGATGCTGCAGTTGTACTGCCAGCTGCTGTTGTAACATTCGCTGCTGTTGTACTGCCAGCTGCTGTTGAAGAATCGTTTGTATTCGTAGTTGTATTTGTAGTTGTATTTGTTGTGTTTGCTGCTTCAGTGAAACTTAATGCATATTCTGAAAACTTTTTAATGTATGCCGTAATTTTTGTTCCATCTTTTGAAAGTTCTATATACTCGCCATCTGCATTTTTTGAAGTTGTAATAGTGTCAACAACTCCTTCGTGGCAGCGGCGCAGCTCGTAATCTTTCATATTTCTATATTTCTCAGGGATTGTAAATGTTACTGCAATCGGAGCCGGAAGTTCAGAAAGCTGAGTCGTCGTTTTGGTTCCCTTAAATGGTGTGATATCTTTGAAAACCTTAATATCAACTGCAAATGCCTTTTTCTTACTGTTTTTATTCAGCTCATTATCAATCTTACTGAGACCTGCTGATTCATCTGAAATTGAATTGATTTCAACGCGGATCATTGCATTTCCGCCGCCTTCAATGAGATTTTTATCCTCTTCCGTGTAACCTTTATTCGCATCTGCTGCAGGATTTTTATATACATCATCAAGACCGGAAACAGTTATATCTTGTCCGCTGTTGTTTGTTTCGTTTGTATCTGTGAGACCATTCTTAGATGTATCAAACCACTGCGCATAGAGCGTAATCGGATTTGTTTCTGCATAATTCAGATCTGTTTTTTCCGTATCCTTATATGAAACAAGTGAAGGATCCTTTTCACATGCCGCCTCAATCGTGTCAGAAGTCAGCGTACTTATATTTATTCCTGTTCCATCTTCCTTTGTATTATAACCTATAAACTTATAACCATCTTTCTCTGGTGATGCAATCCCGCTGCCGCCATAGGTGATACTTGTATCAACAGCATTACCATCACCATTATTCAGACTAAGATTATATTTTATCGGTCTCTCTGTCAGAACTAAAACATCTGGAATACAAGTCCAGTCTCCATCTTTAAAATACATATTTTTTTCTAAACTCTTATCTTCATATTTAAAACCATAATGTCCTTTACTATTTGCAGGCACATTAAAGGAGTTTTTACTATATGCCTTTATGTTTGCAGGGATCTTAGATTCTTCATCTAAAAACAGATCCACATCCGCACCAGCCTGTCCCAAAAATGTGCCATCCGACAAAACAGGGATAAAGTCAAAATCTCCACTTTCATATCCATTATAAACACTATCACCTGCATAAAGTACATAACTGTCTCCATAATAGCACAAATATCTTGTAGAATATTTCCCTCCCTCTGCGTGTACTTTCACCGGGTTTTGGATTCCAAGACTCAGGCAGATAATTACTGCCAAAAGAATTGCAAATAAACCGCTAAATCTTTTTTTCATTTCTTACTTCCTCCTTTTTATAAATACAACTTAACACTTTATTTAAATCACCTGAGCCATATCAATATGTGATTAAATGTCACAGATGGATTAAATCAGATTATTTATGAGCAGACTAAACCATGTCGTACTGAATCACGCCGGATTAAATCGGAGTATACTGAATATCTCCAGATTTAATATAATGAAAATCAATCCGGTTAATAATCATTTATTACTTTTCAACATATATAACAAATGTCTCATACCGTCGTGCCATGTTCTTAAATGTGGCGGGCTGTCTCTCCCATCCGGGCGTAGAGTAACCGGCACCTGCTTAATCGATAGCTTTGCCATAGCTGCTTTACCTATGATTTCAGTTGAAAATTCCATACCGCTGCTGTTTAAATTGAGCTGTTCTGCACAGCTTTTTTTTATGCCTATGAATCCGCAATGAAAGTCATGCACATTTACTTTGTAGCGTACTCTGCCAATCCATGACAAAACCGGCACACCTATCCGATGCGACAAACACATTGCTTTTTTATCAGGTATCGGATGAAATCTATCACCCGCAACAAATTCAGCTCCATCAAGGAGTAATTCATATATTTTCCCTGATTCCTTGAAATCATATGACATATCACAATCTCCATAGATAACATATCTGCCGCGAGCCGCCTTTAATCCGGCACGTATTGCATTTCCATAACCTTTTTCTTTACAGATAATAACGCGTGCGCCATTTTCCTTCGCTATCCGTACAGAATCATCCATACTTCCATTATCAACAACAAGAATTTCCCATGTGAAATGCTGTTTTTCAAGGTATTCCTTTGCCTCTTTTATACATGAGTGAAGAGTTTTTTCCTCATTCAGGCAAGGCATTAAAATTGTAAGTTCCATCATCGTCTCTTTCTTTCATTTTTCCTGCGGAACTGAAGAAAATCTGTTGTAATATAGAATATGCCACATATTGCAAATGTCAGTGCCATCTCTGCACGATACGTAAAGAAAAAATGGCGGAAAGAATGATTCCTCATAATCATATATCTGACACAAGGAATAAATCCAACAATCATAAATAGTCCAACTGCTTTGTAATTTATATCCTTTCTGTGGAAAAGATATATCAGAACAAGGATTACTGCCAAAACCAGTATGCCTCTGGCAATAATTTCATTTGCCGTGGTTTTGCCTGTAACATGCAAAAAACATCCTATATTTTTTAATAATATTCCATTTATCAGATTTAATCCAGTTATACTCTGTCTGGTTTCAGGTGCACCTGCATACTTTTCTGCAACAGATCCATTTGCACGGAATGCTGCAGATCTGACGGCAAGTTCAAATGTCTCTCTGCCATCAGCCAAAAGCACAAGTATCCACTTTACAATATACATTCCGGCATAAGATATTATCCATTCAATACCATATATCAGGATTTTTTTTACTTCCGTTAAAAATCCCTTAATATTCTTCGTCATACACTTCAGCATAAGAAGAAAAATAACGGGTATAGTAAATGTTAAAG
>CALMUC010000256.1 GCA_937872845.1 uncultured Lachnospiraceae bacterium
AAAGAAAAGGGAAATTATGATCTTGTGCTGGATCAGATTGTATGCAATACCAATATCAACTTCCAGAGCAAAGTAACGCTCAATGAAAGTTGAAAAAGAAAATGCCTTAAAACGTTGAAAATACGCCATTTTAAGGAAGAAAAACTTGCAAAATTCTCTATATGTGGTATGATTATGAGTAGAAAGTAACACTCAAACATACTACAGAGGTGAAACCCATGTACATGGATTGCGAGATTGAAATTCCGGATGTTCCGGGCAAAATAAACCAGGTAAAAAAAGGTAATACAATCTACATCAGATATGTTGTTGGCAGGACATATTATGCAGATAAAAAATATAACATTCCAGATCAGAGAATTATAGGAAAAAGATCGGACAGAAATCCTGATATGATGATCCCGAATGAAAACTTTCTGAAGTACTTTGGAGATGTGGAACTACCGGACAAAAAGCGAAATGCTAATCGGAGCAGCTGTCTTCGGATTGGAACATTTCTTGTTATTAGAAAGATTATCGGGGATTATGAACTGCCTCAGATCCTTTCCAAATACTTTGGCATAAAGGATAGTGGATTATTACTTGACCTTGCAGCTTATTCCATAACAGCAGAGAATAACGCCGCACAGTATTATCCGGATTATGCCTTCAACCATCCGCTTTTTACAAAAGGAATGCATATATACAGTGATTCAAGGATATCTGATTTCTTCGCATCGGTGACAGATGACCAGCGCGTTGGATTCCTGAATGAGTGGAATGTAAACAGAGACCACAGGGAGAAGATATACATTTCCTATGATTCCACCAATAAGAACTGTCAGGCGGGAGAACTGGAACTTGTGGAGTTCGGACATCCGAAGGCAGACAAGGGACTTCCTGTATTTAATTATTCTATCGCATATGATACTGACAACAGGGAACCGCTCTTTTATGAGCAGTATCCCGGAAGTATTGTAGATATATCACAGCTACAGTTCATGCTCCAGAAAGTTCAGGGGTATGGATATAGGCAAGTGGGCTTCATACTGGACAGAGGATATTTCTGTAAGGAAAATATTAAGTACATGGATCAGTGCGGGTATGATTTTATTATCATGGTAAAAGGGATGAATTCCCTGGTGAGAGATTTGATCCTTGAAAACAAAGGTAAGTTTGAAAATATCAGAGAATACAGTATCAGACAGTATAAGTGTTCTGGTATGACTGTAAAGAGGCAACTGTACTCTTCTGATGAGGAGGAAAGATATTTCCACATATATTATTCAGACCAGAAGGCATGTGCAGAGCATGAGCAGGTGGAAGCCAAGATTGACAGGATGATGAAATACTTAAACAGCATCAAAGGACAGAAAGTAAATGTTGGTGATGGATTTAAAGAGTATTTTCATCTCGAAATCTATGAGCAGGATGGAACATTTCTTTATGCAAGAGAGAAAACTGAGGCAGTTCAAAGAGAGATTGACCTTGGCGGATACTTTGTGATTGTGACATCAAAAAAGATGTCAGCAAAGGAAGCTTTGGAGCTTTATAAGAGCAGGGATGTTTCGGAGAAACTTTTCCGTGGTGACAAGTCTTATCTTGGAAATAGGAGCCTGCGAGTGCAATCAGATGAGGCAGCATCAGCAAAAATATTTATTGAATTCATTGCATTAATCGTTAGATGTAAGATGTACACATGCTTAAAAGATGAGATGGAAAAGCTTGATAAGAAACCTAACTTCATGACAGTCCCTGCAGCAATCCGGGAGCTTGACAAGCTGGAGATGATAAGGCAGACAGATGGCAGATACCGGTTAGATCATGCAGTGACAGCAACGCAGAAAATGATATTGAAAGCGTTTGATATGGATGCAGATTTGATTAGGAAAAATGCTAGTGAGCTTAGCAGTATGCTGATGGACTATGACAATGAACTTACTGGGGAGAATTAAAGATGGCAAGACCAAGAAAAGATGGAAATACAACTATTGAAGATCAGATTACAAAGCAGGAAGATGCAGTTGCAAAAGCCAAGGCAAAGTATGATGCAGAAGTAGTAAAACTGAAAGATTTGTATGCGAAGAAAGATGAGATCAAGAAGAAAGAATTGCTTAAGGCAGTAGAAAACAGTAAAAGAAGCTATGAGGAAATCATGGAATTTCTGGGAGGACAGGGGAAATGACACTATCAGAAGAAGATGGAAAGCTTTATTATGAACTCTGGCTGCCATTGATGGATTATGTGAATGATAAATACAAAGTAAGAAAAGAACTCGGCAAAATGAAAGGTGCAGATAGCTTAAATCCAGAGGATGTAAAAGCAGTATCGGATAAGCTATGTGAAAATATAGCGGTCATTGATGAATATCTTCAGGAACATCAGGAACTGTCGGAAGAACATAAAAATATCATTGCTGGATGGAAGCGATTTAGAAGAGGCAGATTTATCATGGAGCGCCACCTGAAAGGCGGAACAATGATGATCTCGATGGAAGATGAAAATGTGTATCAAGTCGTTGGAATCATTACAAGTATAGATGAAATGTTTTATTATGCACCAATGCCACTCATGGTTGAAGCAACGTTAATGCCGTATAGAAATGTTATTATTACAGATGGATTAATCATGCCGTACAATCTGATGATTGGTGGCAACATGACGAAGACATTTAGGGATGTTTACATGGATGCAAAACGGTCAGGTGCAATTAAAAAATCACTCTAATGTGATATTTGAGTGAGAAAAAGACAGGAAGTTAAGAATTATACATTGTGATCAGGAATCAGCACCAAGGCACCTTAAATTC
>CALMUC010000257.1 GCA_937872845.1 uncultured Lachnospiraceae bacterium
GTCGGGTACTTCATCGTAACATTTTCCATTTTAATCATAACAAAAATCCCTTCGAAATTATTTAAGTGCCCGATTTATCAGAAATCTAAAGTTTCCATATATTTCATGTATCTGACAACCATAAGAGCAATCTTAAATGTTATGGCATCCTCAAACACCCTGAGATCAAGTCCTGTATTTTTCTGAATCTTATCAAGACGATATACTAGCGTATTTCTGTGAATATAAAGCTGTCTTGATGTCTCGGACACATTAAGATTATTTTCAAAGAATTTATTAATCGTCATCAAAGTTTCTTCATCAAAATCATCTGGAGATTTACCATCAAAAATTTCCTTTATGAACATTCTGCAAAGAGGAATAGGAAGCTGGTATATAAGTCTGCCAATTCCAAGCTTGCTATATGCTATAATATTTTTATCTCCATAGAAAATCTTTCCGACATCAAGAGCCATCTTGGCTTCCTTGTATGACCTTGAAACTTCCTTGATTTCATTTACTGTCGTACCGAATGAAACATGTGCAGAGATCATTGTCTCCGTACTCAGCATATCAACAATCACTTTTGCTATATGATCAAGTTCATCATATGTATCTGTAGCTTTTACTTCCTTGACAAGAATAATACTTTTCTCATCTACGGCAGTTACAAAATCATTTGACTGAGCTGCAAAGATATTACGTACAGTTTCAAGAGCATTAGCATCTTTCTCTGCTTTTGTTTCAATAATAAAAACACAGCGTTTCACATCTGTATCAATATGAAGCTTCTTTGCGCGATTATAAATATCGACAAGAAGAAGATTATCAAGAAGAAGATTCTTAATGAAATTATCCTTGTCAGACCGCTCCTTGTAAGCTATAAGCAGATTCTGAATCTGAAATGCCGCCATACGTCCAACCATAAAAGTTGTATCCGTATCTCCTTCAGCTAATATTACATACTCAAGCTGTTTGTCATCGCTTACCTTAAAAAACTGGTACCCCAGAAGAGACTGGCTCTCAACCGGTGACTGAGCAAATGCAACAATCGCATCTTCATAATCAGACGGATTCTCCTCTGTTGTTTTGGCAAGTGTTCTGCCATCCACATCCATTACAACCAGATCAACCTTTGTAATTGCCTTTATTCCATCAACTGTTTCCTGTAAAATTTGATTTGATATCATAATACCCCTCTTTCTTCTCGAAAATGGGTCACATATGCCCACTAAGACATCATTACAAAGTATATCAAAAATACGGGCTAAAAAAAAGAGGAAATACGGTTTATTCACCGTATTTCCTCTTTTTTTACATAAATCATTAAGCAATCTTATAATTCTACAATATAAGATTAGTTTACGATAATTTCTTCTGTTTCCTTGTCGAAGATGTGAATCTTTGAAAGGTCGAATGCAAACTGTACTGTATCGCCAGGACGAGCTGTTGTACGAGAATTTACTCGTGCAGTTACATCGAACTGATCAATTGAGAAGTACAGATAAACTTCAGCACCAAGCATTTCATAGATATTGATACGAGCATCGATAACTGATTCAGGTGAAGACTCAATGAAGAGCTGTTCATCATGAATATCCTCAGGACGAATACCAAGTACAACTTCCTTATCAATGAATCCACCGGCAATAAGCTTATTAGCTTTTACTTCAGGAACCTTAATCGAATGTGAGCCAAACATAAGAAGAACATCCTGGCCTGACTTAACAACTTTACAATCAATAAAGTTCATAGGAGGCATTCCCATAAATCCTGCAACGAAGAGGTTGCATGGATGATCATAAAGATTCTGAGGTGTATCAACCTGCTGAATAATACCATCTTTCATAACAACGATACGTGTTCCAAGTGTCATAGCCTCAGTCTGATCATGTGTTACATAGATAATTGTAGCCTGAAGTCTCTGATGAAGTTTTGAAATTTCAACACGCATCTGAACACGAAGCTTTGCATCAAGGTTTGACAAAGGCTCATCCATAAGGAATACCTTTGGTTCACGAACGATTGCACGTCCCATGGCAACACGCTGTCTCTGTCCACCTGAAAGAGCCTTAGGTTTACGATCAAGAAGATGTTCAATTTCAAGAATCTTAGCTGCTTCATGAACTGCCTTGTCTATCTTCTCCTTAGGAACATTGCGGAGTTTAAGACCAAATGCCATGTTATCATATACTGTCATATGTGGATACAAAGCGTAGTTCTGGAATACCATTGCGATATCCCTGTCTCTAGGCTCAATTTCGTTAACCATCTTTCCGTCAATCCAGAGTTCACCAGAAGAGATATCTTCCAGTCCTGCAATCATACGAAGAGTTGTTGACTTACCACAGCCTGATGGTCCTACGAAAATAACAAATTCCTTGTCCTGAATGTCAAGATTGAAATCTTTAACGGCATTAAACCCATTTGGATAAATCTTGTAAATGTTTTTGAGCTGTAAACTAGCCATTTATAATCCTCCTATATTAGCAATAAATATGCTCTTTTTCTAACTTTTTCTATAATATAACATTTAGATTTTTCAAGCTATGTATGTGTTGCATAAATTATTATCAATTATTTTGGGCAAATTGCACATTTCACATACTTACTTAGAAATATTTCACAAAAAAGGGTAAAGGGTTTAGCCCTTTGCTCTGTTTTTTTTGTGAAAGATAATGAAATTTTGCATCACCGACATATAAATTTTTTTATATTTTTATTTGATTTTTTTTGATAATTGCACTTTTTTCAATCAATCTGCACTTTTTGTCAAATTTATTCTGACTATTTTTGATTTAAAATTGATGCATCATTCTGTCCTATTACCATTACTATATCTATTGCCGATGTATCTATCTTATTTCCATCTGTGCCTATTGCGGTGTTCGAATCAAGTGTTCCGACCTCAACTGTTGCTCCGGCAGAATCTGCAGCAAGATCCTGTCCTTCTGATTCTGCTTTTACAAAAAGTTTCGTTGCCGGTGTGACGCCGCCGCCTGTCGGGGCATAATCACCAATTTTTACATTTGTATATCCTTCTGATTCAAGTTTTGCTTTCCATGCGCTTGCAACTCCTGCTTTTCCCGTACCATTAAGTACAAGAATTGAAGCTCCTGTATTTCTTTTAACCGATTCCGTGGTCGAAGCAGATTCTGTGGCAGTAGTAAGCTGGCTGTCCGTATCTGACGCCGTAAGAAGTGCATCAGTCTGCGTATCAGCAAGTACGGCTTCATCCTGTTTTGCATTATTGTTGTTTTTGGTTTTTATAATATTCCTCAAAAGAAAAATTGCCATCGCTACAATCAAAATCCCGAGCAGAACTACAACTGCTTTCATAAACCATGAAAAGAACATCCCTGCAAATCCCTGTTTTTTCTTCATCTTAAAGTTCCTTTATTTTCCTTCCTTTTCAGTAAAACAACCCATCGTGCAGTTTTCAACAAATTCCAATTATATCATATTTTCTGTTTTGGAATTATAGCAAATGTACTTTTTAAATGCAATAACAGGCGGCGTGTGTTTAATATTTGTTGTATAATGTAATAACAGGTTTAAAAAGTTATTTCGATTCATACTTGCACGAAATCGTGCAAGACAACTTGACCCGCAAAAGCATGAATGCAGCACTAATACACGGATTGCTCATATTCTTAGAATTACGGGATTTTCGCAGAAACAAATCAATTTGTGTTATCAGTTAAGGTCAAAATACCTTTTGACCTTAATATTATAATATATAGCAAATAATTACATAGCAGCGCAATTATCAGAATCTGATTTTCAAGAGTAAACTGTTTTTTACAAAAATACAGTTTACGGCTGATAAAATATATATTTCAGGGGTGGCTTTTATGGCAGATAATCTAAATAATAATTCATTTGTTCCATCTTCTGCGCTTATAACCGGCGCTTCACGCGGTGTCGGCAAGGCACTTGCTCTGTGTCTTGCTTCTTCAGGCAATTTCAGAAAAATAATTATAACATGTAAAAATAATTCTGATCTGCTTCAGGACACCGCACGTGAAATTTCAAAAATAAATCCTGCCATTACGGTTATTCCAAGCACTGGTGATGTTTCTGATTATTCTTATGTTGAAAATCTCAGAAATACAGCAGGGTCTGTTGAGTTAATTGTTAATAATGCTGCAATCTCATATGTCGGACTACTCCTTGATATGTCACCGGAAGAATGGCAAAATTCAGTAAGAACAAACATTTCTTCTGTTTTCAATACGTGCCGGGTTTTTGTACCTGACATGATACATGCCCACTCAGGAAGAATTCTTAACGTTTCTTCTGTCTGGGGTCTTGCCGGAGCTTCTTGTGAAGTTGCTTACAGTGCCACAAAAGGAGCTGTAAATTCATTTACGCGTGCTTTTGCAAAGGAATTAGCTCCCAGCGGCATTTCCTGTAATGCCATTGCTTTGGGAATTATAGATACTGATATGAACAGCAATTTATCTGATTCTGAAAAACAATGTGTATGTGATGAAATTCCGACAGGCCGCATGGCAACTCCGGATGAGGCTGCTGCTGCAATTATGAATCTGATTCAAATGCCTGATTATTTCACAGGAGAAGTTGTCAGGTTTGACGGCGGATGGCTGTAAGTTTCCTATTTTACGGCATGTATATGTAAAATGTCCGCAGTTGACAATAAATGACTGCAAATCAAAGAAAAGAGGTAATTTTATGAGTGGTGTTTATGTGGAATTTTTTTCGGATGAAGCACTCGAAAATGTCATGTGTCTTCTGCATTACCAGCCTGCCAAGGTTATTTATCTCGGGCTCAAAGCAACAATGCTCACAAGGAAAATAAATTCTCTGAGTGCATTTGCAAAACTTCGCTCACCTAAAACTGTACTTGAATTCATAGAAGTACCGCGTGACGATTTAGAGAAATGTATAGATGTTCTCACAGAAATTTCCGATAAATATCCGGAAGCTGTTTATGAGCTTACCGGCGGTTCAGAAATGACTCTTATTGCATTTGGAATTCTGAGTGCAAAAAGGAATCTTAATACTGTTCGAATTGACCCATATACAACGACAGAAGTTCATTTTACAAAAGATGGCATTCCAATACAGCATCACGATGACATCAAAATGACCGTAAATGATAACATTGTACTTCACGGTGGTTCCCTTTCGAATCAGACAGGAAATTATTCTGTCTGGAATTTTACGGACGATTTTAAGCAGGATATACGTGACATCTGGGCAATCGCTGCTTCTGTACGTCATAAATGGAATCAGTATGGTGCATTAATCGAAGATTGTATTAAATCGCATCCGGCAGAACCGGGCGGATATTATGTTCTGCCTAAGAGTAATCTTGGTGAAGCCATATCTCTATTTTATGCACTGAATAAAGCAGGAAAATTGTACGATTTTCGGGATTTTCCCAAACGTATTCAATTCCGTTTCAAAAATGACGGAATAAAACAGATAGTAACCAAAACCGGCAATATCCTTGAGCTTCATGTCTATGAAGTTGCTTCACGAAAGCCAAGTCTTTTTAATGACGAAGTCATCGGAGCGGTAATAGATTGGAACGGTGGAAAAACCGTTGAACAGAAAAAGGAATTTGAACGTCAGTATCAGATCTATATGAACTCAAATTATGATACGGTAAATGAAATTGATGTTATATTAATGCGTTCTGTCATCCCTACTTTTATTTCCTGCAAAAGTGGCCGTGCGGGATCTCTTGCCCTTCATGAACTTCAGACTGTCACACATCGTTTTGGCGGAAATTATGCACGTAAAGCTCTTGTCATGGCTTTGCCATGTGACAATTCTACAAACGGAACGTCATTTTTCAAACAGCGTGCGAAAGAAATGCACATATGGGTTATCGACAATGTATACAGCATGACCGATGAAACGCTTCTTAAAAAGCTCATTCGCATACAAGGAGATTAATTATGCCTTTCGAAAATACTAATTGCAGTTCCAGGAAAATCGGTGTTATTTTCCCAGGCATGGGATATCACTCTGATAAGCCGCTGCTATATTACGGAAAAAAATTACTTGTTGAAGCCGGATATGAAATCATGGATCTGAAATATCCATCCGAGCTTCCATTTGAGAATCCGATAGAATGTTTCCGCCGTTCTGAAACTT
>CALMUC010000258.1 GCA_937872845.1 uncultured Lachnospiraceae bacterium
ATGGTGATTAAGATTGTTCGTGATGAACTTGTTTCACTTATGGGATCGGAAATTACGCCGCTTGTACCATTGACAGGTAATAATATAACTATTGTTATGATGTGTGGTTTACAGGGTGCAGGTAAAACTACAACAGCGGCAAAACTTGCATCACAATTTAAAAATAAAGGTAAAAAGCCACTTCTTGTGGCGTGTGATATATATCGTCCGGCTGCAATTGAGCAGTTGATGACAAATGGTAAAAAGGTTGAAGTTCCTGTATTTTCAATGGGTACAGATGTAAAGCCGGTTGATATAGTAAAGGCATCAATTGAACATGCGAAGAAAAACAGTCTTGATATGGTTTTTATTGATACAGCCGGACGGCTGCAGATAGATGATAACATGATGCAGGAACTGAAAGATATAAAAGAAGCCGTTACAGTTAATTATTCGCTGCTTACGGTTGATTCAATGACAGGTCAGAATGCTGTTGATGTTGCAAAAACATTTAATGAAGAAATAGGAATAGACGGCATCATTCTGACAAAACTTGATGGCGATACAAGGGGCGGTGCAGCACTTTCAATAAGGGCTGTGACAGGGAAACCTATTATGTATGTTGGAATGGGTGAGAAGCTTACAGATTTTCAGCCATTTTATCCTGACAGGATGGCTAGTCGTATCCTTGGTATGGGAGATGTTGAAAGCCTTATTGAAAAGGCTGAAGCAGCTGTTGATGCAAATCAGGTTGCTGAAATGGAACAGAAAATCAAAAAAGCATCATTTGATTTTAATGATTATCTTACACAGATGGATCAATTAAACAAAATGGGAGATATTAATGATTTGATTTCTATGTTTCCAGGGCTTGGTTCAAAAGTCGGAAATGTAGAAGTTGATCCTTCGATGCTTGAACATCCCAAAGCAATAATATATTCTATGACAAAAGAGGAAAGGTCAAATCCTGATCTGATAAATGTCAGCAGGAAACAGCGTATTGCTAAAGGATGCGGGTTGGATATGTCGGAGGTAAATCGTTTTCTTAAACAGTTTAATGAGTCGAAGAAAATGATGAAACAGTTATCTGGCATGATGGGTAAGAAAAAACACGGCAAATTTAAAATGCCGTTTGGTTTTTAATAATTTTATTATATTTCATGGAGGAAATAAAAATGGCAGTAAAGATCAGATTAAGAAGACTTGGATACAAGAAACATCCTTTTTACAGAGTTGTAGTTGCTGACTCTAAGGTTTCAAGATCAGGAAGTGTAATTGAGCAGATTGGAACATATGATCCTAGTAAGGAACCAAGTGAATTTAATGTTGATTCAGATAAAACAAAAAAATGGATTCAGAATGGAGCTCAACCTACAGAGACTGTTGCAAGACTCTTAAAGCAGGCAGGAATTATTGAGAAATAGTTTTTCATCTGGAGGTTTAGAATGAAAGAACTTGTTGAACTGATTGCAAAATCTCTGGTAAATCAGCCCGATCAAGTCGTTGTAACAGAAACTTCGGATGATAATACAATTAATATCGAACTTACAGTTGCCCCGGATGATATGGGTAAAGTTATAGGTAAGGGAGGAAGAATTGCAAAGGCTATCCGTACTGTTGTTAAAGCAGCGGCGTTGAAAGGTGACAAAAAAGTTATCGTAGATATCAGATAATGCTAAGGAATTAAGCCGTGGATGCGTCCACGGCTTTCCTTTGTATTAGAAGAAATATTAATTTAGAGATTGATTTAACCAGAAGAAATTACTGATATAATGATTTTAATGTTAAAAATTAGTGAGGAAATGATTTGGCTGAAAAAGATAATTCATATATAAAGATAGGCGTAATTGCGTCACCACATGGAATAAAGGGGGAAGTGAATGTTTATCCTACAACCGATGATATTCATAGGTTTTCTTCACTTTCAACATGCTGGTTTAAAGAAAAAAACGTTATGGTTGAAAAAAAGGTTATTTCTGTAAAATATTTTAAAAAAATGGTAATTCTTGGTTTTGAAGACATAAAAACAAGAAATGAAAGTGAACTTTTACGAAAAAAAGAAATTTATGTTGACAGAAATCATGCTGAAAAGCTTTCTGAAAATGAGTATTTTATATCAGATATAATCGGGCTTAAGGCTTATAATGAATCTGATGAAGAATTTGGTAAGATAACTGATTATATTGAAACAGGTGCAGGAATAGTTCTTATTATTATAGATGAACAAGGTAATGAACATATGGTTCCTGCTAATCCTGAATTTATAAATAAAGTCTATTTAAAAGAAAAAAAGGTAGTATTACATTTAATAAGGGGAATGTAATGAATTTCACAGTGATGACACTTTTTCCCGAAATAATTGAAAATTATATGAATGCCAGTATAACGGGAAGAGCATTGAAAAATGGAATTATAAATCTGAATGCAATTAATATACGGGATTATACGTTAAATAAAAATCGCAGGGTTGATGATTATATCTATGGCGGCGGAGCGGGAATGCTTATGCAGGCGGAACCGGTAATCAGATGTTATGAAGATGTAATAAAAAAATGTGGAACTGATAATGGAACAAGGGTTTTGTATATGTCACCGCAAGGAAAGAAATTTGATCAACCTATGGCAAAAGCCCTTTCAAATGATAATAATATTATCTTTTTATGTGGACATTACGAAGGTATTGATGAAAGAGCAATTGAAATTATTAATCCCGCAGAAGTTTCAATTGGTGATTTTGTTTTAACTGGTGGCGAAATTGCTGCTATGATAATTATGGATGCTGTTACCAGATTATTGCCTGGAGCACTTGGATGTGATGAAAGTGCCGTATATGAAACATTTTATAATGATTTGATTGAGTGCCCTCAATATTCACGCCCGGAGAATTTCAGAGGACATCATGTCCCAGAAGTACTTCTTTCCGGAAATACAAAAAAGATAGACGACTTCAGATTTGAGAAAGCATTAGAGAGAACGAAGATAAAAAGACCTGATTTATATAAAATATTTGTTGAAAAACACCCGGAATTTTTTACCGACAAAAACAGCAAATTAAAAAATAAACATTGACACTTAAAATTGACAAAGTGTAATATTCACATTTTAAGTTACATGATGTATAATATCGGAGTTGAATTTTAATTTAAGGAGATAATTATGAAGAATAAATTATTTGCAGGATTACTTATTATGACATTAGTTCTTTCTCTCGCCGGATGTGGTAAGAAAACTGCAGTAACAACAGAATCAACGGGAGCAAGTGTTGAGCAGGAACTTACAAAGATGGTAAGTAAGGATCTTCCGGGTATTGCATCTGACAGAGATAAGGCAGTTGAGATATATAATTCTTATTTTGCAACAGCATCAGTTTCTGATGCATCAGAATCAGATGCATGGGAGACTAAACTTGAAACTGAAGCGCTTCCTTCATATGATAAGTATCTTTCTAATTTAGATGCTCTTAACTATTCTAATCAGTCTGTTCAGAATCTTAAAAATTCTTATGAAAACAGTGCAAAGTGCCAGAGAGCTGCAATTCAATATGTAGTTAATGCTTTGAAAACGGCAGACAGTACTCAGCTTGATAATGCCGTTACCAAAATGAATGATTCAATGTATTATTTGAAACAATATGAAGATGATTTAAAAGCATTATGTGATTCAAATGGAATTACACTTAATGGAACACTTCAGACTGCAACACTTACAGATGCAGTCTTATCTACACTTTCAGATGCAACACCGACAAGTGCAGAATAAATTTTAATATTTATATAAAAAGACGGTGGTTCTGTGTTGTACTGACCACCGTTTTTTTTTTTTATAGTGATATCTTTCACAAAATTGACAAATTTATCTGATACATTATCTTAAGAAAAAATACTAACATAATGTTTTCATTGAATCAAAAATAATTATATTAGAATTCATTTAAATAATACAGCTATATTTAGGAGGTAAAATTATGGCAGATACAAAGATAATGGTGGTTGACGATGAACCGAGAATGAGAAAACTTGTCCGGGATTTTCTTGTAAAGGATGGGTTTATTGTTGTTGAAGCTGGAGATGGTCAGCAGGCTTATGATATTTTTACATCAATGAATGATATTTCACTTATAATTATGGATGTTATGATGCCAAAAATGGATGGATATGAAACCAGTGCAGTTATTCGAAAGATTTCTAAGGTTCCGATTATTATGCTTACTGCAAAAGCAGAGGAACAGAATGAACTAAAGGGGTATGAACTTGGAATAGACGAATATATAACAAAACCATTCAGTCCTAAAATTCTTGTAGCACGAATAGAAGCTGTTCTTCGTAGAACAAATTCTAATCAGGAAAAATCAAAAATTGAAGCAAATGGAATAGTTCTCGACAGAGCTGCTCATCTTTGTACAGTTGATGGAAAACCTATTGATCTTTCATTTAAGGAGTTTGAACTGCTTGATTATTTTATGGTAAATCAGGGAGTAGCTCTTTCACGTGAAAAGATTCTAAATAATGTTTGGAACTATGATTATTTTGGTGATGCACGTACAATAGATACACATGTAAAAAAACTTCGTGCAAAGCTAGGGAAAAAAGGAAAATATATTACAACAATCTGGGCTTTGGGATATAAATTTGAGATTTTGGATTAAAATATTAATGTATTAAAATATTATCTGATTCGAATATTTTGCTATCAGAAATTTTAATATGCAGTATATTTATTTGAGATGTTTGTGATAGGTGCAATCAGAGGTGATAAAATGCCAAAAATAAAAAGAGGCACACTTGAGGGAAAATGGAATCATTGCTCAATTCGTTTGAAAATGGCATTTATTGTTGCTGTTTTTACATTGATTACAATAGGTATGGCCTGGATTATTTGTTATAATTTTATTGAAAAATTTTATATTGCACACGCAAAAAGCGGGCTTGTAACGACTTATGAATCATGTAATTCATTTTTCAGTGATGAAAATAATGTTAATTTGCTTGAAAATGATGAAATTGGAAGTTTGTACGGATATGTTGAAAATCCGTCTACATGTGCAATATTTGTACTTGATCCCAAAACTACAAAAGTATATACATCTGTTAAATTGAATACGAGAGTTGCACTTGCAGTACGTTCTATTGTTAATAATTTTGATGTGGGAGAATTCAAAAAATCAGATTTAAAATATGAAATAACACAAAATACTGTTACTGATGAAGATTCAAAAGAAGGTACTGATTCAGGATCTGATAGTCAATTATTCAGCGAGGATAATTCATTTGAGACCGGGAGTTATTTTGATCTCGTCGGTCTTCTTGATAATGGCGATATTATTGTTCTTCGTGCTCCGGTTGAACAAGTGCATAATGATATAAATTTTGCAGCAAGATTATATATGCTTATTTCAAGTGGACTTCTTTTTATTGAAGTTATGGCTGCCATTTTAATTTCAAACAGATATACAAATCCGATTATTCAAATGTCGAAAGCAGCAAAGAAAATGTCAAAATTGGATTTTGATGTAAAGATTCCTGTGAATACTAATGATGAAATTGGTACACTTGCAATAAGTATGAATGAGATGTCATCCAAATTGGAAAAAAGCATTTCTGAATTAAAATCGGCAAATCTTGAGCTGTCAAAAGATATTAAAGAAAAAGAACATATAGAAGAAATGCGTTCGGAATTTCTTTCACATGTTTCTCATGAATTAAAGACTCCGATTGCTTTGATTCAGGGATATTCTGAAGGTCTTAAAGATGGTGTTACTGATGATCCGGAAAATATGAATTATTATTTGGATGTTATAATAGATGAGGCATCAAAAATGAATGCTCTTGTTATGAAACTTATTGATCTTAATGAACTTGAGTTCGGAGAAGAAAAATTGAACATTGAGCGTTTTGATTTGACTGAATTAATCAGAGATGTAATAAGTGCTTCAAAGATACTTATTGAACAGAGTAATGCTGAAATAGAATTTAATGAAGATTCTGGAAAATGTGTTTGGGCAGATGAATTTATGATTGAAGAGGTAGTTACAAATTATCTTACTAATGCCATTCATTATGTAAAAAATTCAGGAAAAATCAAAATCTGGTATGAGCAGAAGAAGGATACCGTACGAGTAAATGTATTTAATGAAGGAGGTCAGATTGCAGAGAAAGATATTAACAAATTATTTATAAAGTTTTATAAAGCTGATACGGCAAGAACAAGAGAGTATGGCGGTTCAGGAATTGGTCTTTCAATTGTTGCAGCAATAATGAAATCACATAAGAAGGACTATGGCGTATATAATATTGAAAATGGTGTTGTTTTCTATTTTGAACTTGATACTGCAAATACGATATATATTTCTGAACTATCTGGAAAATCTGATATTGATGAAGAAAAAGTCAAGTAAAATAGAAAATTTCCAGTATTTATCATTAACATAACGGAGAGGATGGATATCGCAGTATATGAATATATCTGAAGCGTTAGGGCATCTCACTGAGTGTGCCGATTGTACATAAATATATGAATTTTGAACAGAAAAAATCAAGTTATATTGACAATCTAAAATTTAACTTTTAAGATAAACATTAAGTGTAAAAAACATTATATGAGGAGGGGTCATTATGAAAATAAGTTCATATGTTGAATTTTATGGAGAACAGCTGAATGTAGAAGATATTACATGTCAGGCTAAAGATATCTGGAAAAACAAAGGGCATCTTCCGGAAGACTTAAAAAAAATCAATATATATATAAAACCTGAAGATGGACGAGTTTACTATGTTTTTAACAATTGTGAAGCGGGGTCTTTTGCTTTGGTTGATTCAAAAAATGAAATTTAAAATTAAAAATCAGATTTTATAAATATAAACTTCAACAATAAAGGACAAGACAAATGATTTCAATAATTGATTATGACGCAGGCAATATAAAAAGCGTTGAAAAAGCCGTGCAGTATCTTGGCAAAAAAGCAGAGATGACTAGAGATCCGAAAAAAATAATGGAAAGTTCACATGTTATTCTTCCAGGAGTAGGATCATTTGGTGACTGTATGAAAAAGCTTCACTTTTATGGTCTGGACAACGTCATAGAAAAGTATGTTTGTACAGGAAAGCCTTTTCTAGGTATCTGTCTTGGACTTCAGCTTTTATTTGAAGAAAGTGAAGAAACTCCTGGAATTGCAGGACTCGGATTGTTAAAAGGAAAAATATTACATATACCTGATGATGATGGAAAAAGAAAAGTACCACATATAGGATGGAATAATATTTCTATAAAACGTGGATCAAGACTTTTTGATGGTGTAAGCAATAACAGTTATGTATATTTTGTTCATTCTTATTATCTGAAGGCTGAAAATCATGACGATGTAACAGCCACTGCAGAATATGGTGTGCAAATAGATGCTTCTGTTCAGCATGAAAATATTTATGCAACTCAGTTTCATCCTGAAAAAAGTTCGGATACGGGGCTTAAAATTTTAAATAATTTTATTTCACTTAATGAGGAGAAAATAAAATAATGCATACTAAACGAATTATTCCGTGTCTGGATGTGAAAGATGGAAGAGTTGTAAAGGGAATAAATTTTGTAGATTTGAAAGATGCCGGAGATCCGGTAGAATGTGGAAAGGCATATGATAAAGCAGGTGCCGATGAATTGGTATTTCTTGATATAACGGCCTCATCGGATAAAAGAAATATTGTTACAGATATGGTAAGACGTGTAGCTGAAACTGTATTTATTCCATTTACAGTTGGTGGTGGAATAAGAACTGTCGATGATTTTAAAGCAATACTTCGCGAAGGAGCAGACAAGATATCAGTAAATTCTGCTGCAATTGACAATCCGACTCTTTTGAGTGAAGCGGCTGACAAATTTGGCAGTCAGTGTGTTGTTTTAGCAATAGATGCAAAAAAGAGAAAAGATGGCAATGGCTGGACTGTATATAAGAATGGCGGAAGACTTGATATGGGTATTGATGCTGTTGAGTGGGCAATAAAAGCAGCAGAGCTTGGTGCAGGTGAAATTCTTCTTACAAGTATGGATGCGGACGGCACAAAATCAGGATACGATCTTGAACTTACAAAAGCTATTTCTGATTGTGTTCATATACCTGTTATAGCGTCAGGCGGAGCAGGAAAATTAGATGATTTTTATGATGCTCTAACATACGGTGGAGCTGAGGCAGCTCTTGCTGCTTCATTATTTCATTACAAAGAATTTGAAATTAATGACGTAAAAGATTATCTTCGAAAGAGAGGGGTTTCTGTCAGACTATGATTCATTTTAGCGAAGATAAATTATCTGTTCATGAGTATTTGAATTTGCGTGAAAGTGTAGGTTGGAAGAGACTTACTGAACGTCAGGCTGAACTTGCATTGGAAAATTGTATTTATTGTCTTTCAGCATATAATGAAGATGATAAATTGATAGGAATGGGAAGAATTGTCGGAGATGGTGCTGTTATATGTTATATTCAGGATTTGATTGTACTTCCTGAATATCATCATAATGGTGTAGGAAGTGCATTGATCAAATATTTGATTTCATATGTAGAAAGTCTTGTGACGAATGGAGAGGAAATCATGCTTGATCTTATGTGTGCAAAGGGGAGAGAAGATTTTTATTTTAAAAACGGTTTTACTGTAAGACCAAACGAAATATTGGGTCCGGGAATGATTAAATATATAAAAAAAATTGATAAAAAATAATTGGAAAAAACATATCATAATTGATAAAAAGCACTTGGAATTTATACTTATAAAATCCCAAGTGCTTTTTTAGTGATTTTTCAATTAGATTAACAAATTATGTATTAAAATCATTTTATCAGTTATTTAACATAGCTTCTTCATTTTTTAAATTTTCTTTTGCAGTTGCAAGCATAAGCTTGATTCTGTTTACCTGATTTACTTCTGATGCGCCTGGATCAAAATCTATAGGAGTAATATTTGACTCCGGATAAACTGTACGAAGTTTTTTTATAACTCCCTTTCCGATTATATGATTTGGAAGACATGCAAAAGGCTGACAGCAGACTATATTTGGTGTGCCATGACGAATCAGTTCAACCATTTCTCCGGTAAGAAACCATCCTTCACCTGTTTCATTTCCGATGGAAACAATAGGTCGTGCATAAGAAGCTATTGTATTAATTGGTGTTGGAGGATCAAAACGTTTGCTTTCTTCAAGTGCTTTTATCATAGGTTTTCTTATTTTATCCAATAAATTAATTTCTATATTTCCATAAATTGCAGATTTTCTGGACTTACCTAAATATTCATACTTATATGTGTTGTTATATGCACTATAACCAAGGAAATCAAGAAGATCAGGCATTACAGCTTCAGCTCCTTCAGATTCTAATAAATCAACCAGATGATTGTTGGCTGAAGGAAGAAATTTTACTAGAATCTCTCCAACAATTCCAACCTTTGGTTTTTTTACTGATTCATCAAGTGGGATTGTATCAAAAGCATGAACAATGCCACGACATATTTTTGAAAAGTTATGAGATCCATTTTTTAAATCCTTAATGCATATTGCTTCCCATTTATTGTGAAGTTTATTTACAGAACCTTTTACTTTTTCATATGGTCTGTCATGATATACAACACGCATAAAAAGATCACCATAAATAACAGCATGCATTGCACATTTCAATCCTTTAAGATTAATCTTAAATCCTGAATTGTGTTCTATTCCGCTGGCACTTACTGAAACAACAGGAATGAATCCATATCCGGATTTTTCGAGAGCACGCCGTATAAAACCTATATAATTTGTTGCACGGCAGCCACCGCCAGTCTGAGTTATTGCAACAGCAAGTTTATGTATATCATAATTGCCAGATTCAATAGCCTGCATTAATTGCCCGACAACAATTATTGATGGATAACAGGCATCATTATTTACAAACTTAAGACCTGTATTAATTGTAGATTTAACTGCATCAGGAAGCATTACAAAATTTACATGAAAATGCTGCATTGCAGCTTGCAGCATTTTGAAATGTATTGGTGACATCTGCGGACATAAAACGGTATATCCATCCTCCTGCATCTTTTTTGTAAACTCAACTTTATGAATTGCAGAAGAGGATTTTTTCGGTAGATATCCCTTTTTATGACGTATTTTTACAGCAGCAATTAAAGAGCGGATTCTGATTCTGGCTGCTCCTAGATTACTTACTTCATCAATTTTAAGAACTGTATATATTTTATTTGATTTTGAAAGAATATCACGAACACAATCAGTTGTTACAGCGTCAAGGCCACATCCAAATGAAAAAAGCTGAATCAATTCCAGATTATTATTTGTTTTGACATAATTTGCAGCTTTATAAAGTCGTGAATGATACATCCACTGGTCTGAAACTATAAGAGGTCTTTCAACTTTACCTAGATGAGCGACCGAATCTTCAGAAAGAACTGCAATTCCATAGGAATTAATAAGTTCTGGTATTCCATGATTAATTTCAGGATCAATATGATATGGACGTCCGGCAAGCACAATACCAAGCTTATGATTTTCTTTAATGAATTTTATAGTTTCTTCACCTTTTTTTCTTACGTCATTTTTAACATTTTCAGCTTCAGCATAGGCAGCATCTATAGCTGTGTTTATTTCTTCCTTTGATACATCTGTATATTTTGAAAATTCCCTGTACATTCTTTCTTTTAATGCTTCAGGATTATCAAGGGCAAGAAAAGGTCTGATATAAGTAATATGTTCAGTTTCAATTTCTTCCATATTGTTCTTTATATTTTCTGAATATGAAGTGACAATAGGGCAGTTGTAATGATTGTTTGAATCAGGTGTTTCGTTCATTTCATACGGAATACATGGATAAAATATTGTATGCATTCCATTACGAATAAGCCACATGACATGACCATGACTCATTTTAGCCGGGTAGCATTCTGTATCACTAGGTATTGATTCAATTCCCATACTATAAATATTTTTTGAAGATTTAGGTGACAAAATAACTCTGTATTTAAGTTTTGTAAGAAATGTGAACCAGAATGGATAGTTCTCATACATGTTGAGAACACGTGGTACACCGATTTCACCTCTTTCAGCCTTATCAGAAGACAGCGGTTCATAATTAAAAATGCGATTGAACTTGTATTCATAAAGGTTTGGCATATTACTTGCATTTTTCTTTAAACCCAGACCTCGTTCACAACGATTTCCTGTTATAAAGTGGCGATTACCTGTAAATGTATTTATTGTAAGAAGGCAATTGTTTGTGCATTTCCCACAATGAGCCATAGCGGTTGAATAAGTTAGATTATTTATTTCTTCAGAAGAAATTGTTTTTGTTTTAAAACCACTGCTGAAATTATCCTTTGCAATAAGGGCAGCACCAAACGCACCCATTATTCCGGCAATATCAGGACGAATTGCCTCATGACCTGAAACAATTTCAAATGCACGAAGTACAGCATCATTATAAAATGTACCACCCTGAACAACGATTTCTTTTCCAAGTTGTTTTGGATCAGTTAATTTTATAACTTTAAGCAATGCATTTTTGATTACAGAATAAGCAAGACCTGCAGAAATATCTTCAACACCGGCACCTTCTTTTTGTGCCTGCTTTACTTTAGAGTTCATAAATACAGTACATCTTGATCCCAGATCTATAGGGCTTTTTGCGAAAAGAGCAATTTTTGCAAAATCACGAACCTCATAATCAAGAGATTTAGCAAATGTTTCGATAAATGAACCACATCCTGATGAACATGATTCATTTAACATAACATCATCTACAACGCCATCACTTATTTTGATGCATTTCATATCTTGTCCGCCAATATCAAGAATGGTATCAACATTTGGATTGAAAAAAGCTGCTGCAGTATAATGAGCAATTGTTTCGACTTCTCCAAAATCAAGATTGAATGCAGATTTTAAAAGGGCTTCACCATATCCTGTTGAACATGAACCGGCAATATGAGCGGTAGAAGGCAGTTTTGAATAAATATCTTTCATTGCATTTGTTGCTGTATTTACAGGAGAGCCATTATTATTACTGTAAAAATCGTATAAAAGTTCACCACTTTCCCCGATTAATGCAAGCTTTGTAGTAGTTGATCCGGCATCAATCCCCAGAAAAACATTTCCACTATATGTAGACAGTTCACCTCTGTGAATTTTATAACCGGATTGACGTCTGCTGAATTCATTATAATCTTCTTTGTTTTTAAAAAGTGGATCAAGACGATTTACTTCTGCTTCAATACGAAGTTCAGGAGTGAGAATGTCTATGAGATGCTGCAATGTAGTTATTATATTTTCATCAGCATGAAGTGCAGCACCGGCTGCAGCAAAAAGATGAGAATTATCAGGGACAATAGCATGTTCAGCATCAAGTTTGAGAGTTTCTATAAAACGGGCACGAAGCTGATCAAGGAAGTGAAGAGGACCTCCTAAAAATGCAACATGTCCCCTGATTGGTTTACCACATGCAAGTCCTGAAATTGTCTGATTTACAACAGCCTGAAAAATTGATACAGATAGATTAGGCTTAGTTGCTCCCTCATTAATAAGTGGCTGAATATCTGTCTTTGCAAATACACCACATCGTGCAGCTATAGGATAAATTGTATCATAAGATTTTGCATATTCATTAAGACCAGGAGCATCAGTCATAAGTAAAGAAGCCATTTGGTCTATAAATGAACCTGTTCCGCCGGCACAAACTGAATTCATTCTTTGTTCAATGCCATTTTTTGTAAAATAGATAATTTTTGCGTCTTCACCGCCAAGCTCTATTGCTACATCCGTTTGAGGTGCATAAGCTTTTAAAGCAGATGATACACATACAACTTCTTGTTCAAAAGGAACATTAATGACTTTCGACAGAGCGAGACCACCTGAACCGGTAATGTCAGGAGCTACTTCTGTATCACCGATTGCATTTACTGCATTCTGTATCAGTTCCTTTAATGTTTCTTTGATTTTGGCAAAATGTCTCTTATATTCTGAATAAAGAATTTCATTTTTTTCATTAATTACAGCAATTTTCACTGTTGTTGATCCAATATCTATTCCTAAATGTTTCAAAAAAAATCCTCCTTATAACTTAAATCAATATTATATATAAAATTCATAAATAATTGATTAAAGTAAATATAAATGCATTGTGAAATAAATGTAAATGTTAAATAAAATTAAATTTATATAAAAATCTTATTCTCAAGCCATGATATTATAATGCACAGAATAGACCTTTGCAAATACACAGAGACATAATAATGTCACATTTAATACATAAAAATTAATACATAAGATTAATAATTAATATGATACAATCAAATATGAAAATCTTTTGCATTTGTTACATTTTAAAAATATTATTTTGCAGGAGGAACTGACATGAAGTTTTCAATGGCTCAGATGAAAATTGAAAAAGAAATATCATTGAATGAGAAAAAATCACTTTTATTTATTGAACGGGCAAAGAAAAGTGATTTTCTTATGTTTCCGGAGGGAATGTATTCCCCGGTTTTATTAAGTGAAAATAAAAAAAACACAGATGCATCAGGATTATTGAAAAGAAATTCTGCTGAGATATTCCGGCTTACAAGAGCAGCATATAATAATAATATTTATATAT
>CALMUC010000259.1 GCA_937872845.1 uncultured Lachnospiraceae bacterium
GTTCCCGATAAAATGTTTATAGCAGCCTCCGACCCCGGCTCCTTCCAATCCTTTTGCATAAAATCCAGCCATGACACCGGACAAATACGGATCTTCCGAAAAATATTCCGGCTGTCGTCCATTTAGCGGATTTCTGTGAATATTAAATGCCGGGGCAAGAACCAGCGGCATGCCCAATGCCTTCGCTTCTTCCCCGATTACACACCCGATTGCTTCCGATAATTCTTTATTGAACGAAGCACAGATTGTAACGCCTGACGGCATTCCAATATTTTTGATGTTCAGATTGACTCCGCTGTTTCCATCGCTCACCGGAAAGTCCGGCAAATCATATCCTTCTGTCTGAAACACACGACCTGCCTCACCAATACCTTCCATTCCCCACCCAGCCGAGGCACAGACGCTGATGCGGGCAAGTTCCTCCGGTGACATCTGTGCCACAAACTCAGCCGCACGTGACGGATTTTTTCTTACAGCATCAAATGTTACCTTCTCTTTTGGTTTCTCCATATCAAACTTTGCGGGATAATGTTTCCTCTTCTCATAAGGCAAAAATGTCAACTTATTTTTGACCACTCCGGAATGCGCTCCTGTCGGCCATGTATCATCCGGATTTGTTTTGGATAATCTTGTAAATTTGCAATCGCAGCAAAGCAGATTGGTTACCTGTTTGATTATTCTTGTTTCTTCTTCGTCGAATCCGCCGCATTCCGCTGCTTCAATACTGTTTCCCACATAAATACGGTAATATCCTTTTGATAAAATATACGCCGCTTTTTCTTCCGAATATGAAGTCAATACTTTCACCGGAACATGAACCGAAATCTTCTGTTCCTCTCCCGGAAGCAGTTCCTTTGTTTTTTCAAAGAATACCAGTTCTTTTTCCGGCTGCTCCAATTCTGATTCCGGTTTGCCTACATAAACCTGAACAACTTCTTTTCCGGCTTTTTCCCCGACATTCTTCACATATACATCCAGTTCCAGTACTTCCCCGTCAAATCGAATATTCTCCTGCCTGATACAAAACTCCGTATAACTTAATCCGTAGCCAAACGGATACGCCGCTTTTTTCCTGAATGTTGTAAAATAACGATATCCCACATAAATGTCTTCCTCGTAACAAGTATCCACATATATATTTTCATCTGCTGTCAGACGTATTTTATCCACACAGTCATAGAAATTTTTCGACGACGGAATATCAAAATAATCCTTTGCCCATGTATCCGGCAGCTTCCCTGACGGATTTACAGCCCCGCTCAGGATATCCACAAGTGCCGGTCCTGCAAGCATTCCACCAAATCCCGAATATATAAGTCCTGCAACTGCATACTTTTCTGCAAATGTCACATCAATCGGATATCCGACATTTAAAATCACAATTGTCTTTGCAAATGTATCCGTTATTTTTGCAATAAGTGCTTCTTCATCCTCGCTCAGATAGTATTCCCCTTTCGCCGTGGAAGCATCCTGGTTTTCTCCTGCTGCACGTGTCAGGAACACGATTGCCGTATCGGACAATTTCTTTGCACGCATCAACATCTCGTCCCCCGGTATCTCATCCCTGTCGCAGCCGTAAAATTCAACCAGTTCTTCATTCAGTGAATAAGCTTCTCCTTCCCTGACAGCCTCCACAAAATTAACACTGTAGCGAGGATTGATTTTGCCTGCCCCCACTGCTCCGATACGAAATTCGTGAATACCTCTGCCAAACAGATTCAATACCGTTCCCTTCTTCAGCGGAAGAACTTCCGCCGCATTTTTCAAAAGAACGATTCCCTCCCTGGCGGCTTCCAGTGCAATCTGTTCATGTGCTGCATCTTCCGGCTTCGGTTTCACTTTTTCCACACCTCTGACCGTAAAATCCTGCGGATTCATCTCATTCCCATCCATATCCACAAAACCTTCCACGTGAAGTTGATATTCCCGACCGTACTCTGTCACAAGTCCCCGAAGCGGAATTCCAAGCACCCACATATTCCCCATAACTTCCATATACTGGTTGATACAGCCGGATACCACCCTGCTATCTAATGTGACGGTTCCCTGAATATCCGGATTCATCGGCTTTGCCCACATCATAAGCAGACAGCCGGATAAGCGACGATCCAGCATAAAATACAATCCATCAATATCATGGAAATCATACTCCAGCGGTCCCATTTCAAAAAGCAATGGTTTATCTTCTTTTCCTGTCGGAAGCTGTTCCCAAAAATCTTCCATTCCCATGTTGAGTCCTCCTTTTAAATACTTTCATTGAGTTATCTATAAAATATCAAATCATATGATTTTTGTATTACAATATTGATTACAATATTTCAATTTTGTCCTTGTTTTTATAAATAGAACGCCTTATAATTAGTATTACATCCATTTCAAAGAGAGTTTAAAAGTACGGTTTTACCTGGAAAGGAGTCTTCCATGATTACTGATTTAAAGGCATTTTGTGAATTATTTTATGCATCAACCTCCATACCGATTGGCTATTACCACGCTTCACCCGACGATGACTGTTCCTTTCCTTCGATTTTGGAAGACCCGTCTGTTTTTAAAGGCATCCTGTCCGGTTTCCGACATTTCACAAAAAACCCGGACTATTTTATCGCGCAGTCCTTCGGCTATTATGGTTATATAAAGCCGGAGCATGCTGATTGCGTAATCATCATTGGCCCTGTATTCAGCACACCTATTTCAGATCTTACACTTCGCACTTTCATGCAGGAATGGGCAATCAGTCAGGAACACAAACCGGATATACTCCAATTTCTGGTCAATATTCCTCAGATTTCCTTTAACCAGTTTCTCCAGACACTTGCCTGGCTTCACCTGTGTTTCAACGATGAATATATTTCTGTTGGACAGCATTTTAACCTGGAAAACACAAGCATCATCAGCGAGTTTTCCAATGTACATTCCAATCAGGTGATGAATGCAAAGGAAGAACAGCATTTTCATAATACCTACCATTTTGAACAGAAACTTTTGCAGTATATTCAAAATGGAGACGTCGAAAAAATGAAAACATTGTTAAACACCCCCTCCAAATTATCAGGTGGTCTTATGGCTGACAACTCCCTCCGGCAGGAAAAGAATGTTTTCATTACAACTGTCGCAATTGTTACAAGAAGTGCCATTGCCGGAGGAATGGATATGGAACAGGCTTACCAGCTTGCCGATGTATATATCCGTGAATGTGAAAAGCTGCAGAATATTTCCCACATTGAAACCTTGTCTTATTCTATGCTGATTGATTTTACGGAACGGGTTTCGCAAAATAAAATTCCTCAGGGAATGTCTCTGGAAATATTTGAATGTATTCAGTTTATTACTCACCACATCAACGAATCCGTTCGGGTTGGCGATGTAGCTGAGCATATCGGAAGAAGCCGCTCTTATTTGACAAACAAGTTCAAAAAAGAGCTCGGCTTCGATGTCTGCAGCTTCATTATGCGGTGTAAGCTGGAAGAGGCAAAAAGTCTCCTGACGTATTCGGATAAGACATTAAGCGAAATCAGTAACTATCTTTGTTTTTCCAGTCAGGCTTACTTTCAGACTGTATTTAAGAAAAAATATGGTCTGACTCCGACACAGTATCGGAATCAGACCCATAAAATCTACTAATATACCAGACTGGGCATCTTTCTATTTGATGTTCAGAACGAGTTTTTCTTCTGCAAAATTTACTGTTGAAATGGTTACGACTGCCTCCCCCGGACATTTTGCAGCCCGGATTACTGCCATTACACTGCCGTCATAGGTATTCCATGTATGAGACTGGTAACTTCCTTCGCAGCTCGGATCTGCACTTCCGAATCCCTGCAATGCAGCACATCCCTCTACTTTCATTGTAACTGCTGCGCTTTCCCGACGATTGAAATTTCCTGCTGCGTCTTCCAGTCTGATTTTTATGAAAGTAAGACTTTCTCCGTCAGCAGGAAGTTCATTCCGGTCAGCTTCAACCTTAAGCTTCACCGCTTTCCCTGCTGTCTGTAAGACAGTCCGACCTGCCTCCGCCCCGTTCAGATAACTGACTGCCTCCAGCTTTCCCGGATGATAAGGTACTTCATACGTCACAACATATACTCCGCCAATCGACTTTCGTCCTAGACTTTCCCCATTCAAGAACAGTTCTACTTCATCTGCATTGGCATAAACATCCACACTTGCTGTTTCCCCTTCATATCCCGGCCATGTCCAGCTTGCAAGATTATCCTTCCACATCCATGGTGTCTTTCCGACTTCAATTCCTGCCTTATCCATCCGAAGTACACCGATAGACGGTGCATGACCAATTCCGAACACTGCCTGCCGCAGATAACTGATTGGTTTACGATCACCAAGAATATCAATGTCACCGATACCTGCCAGTCTGTCCGGCCAATGCGCTGAAAAATTCACTCCTCCATTATAATGGAATATACCGCATCCGGCTTCTCCCAGATAATCATATCCGGTCCATGTAAAGTCTCCTAACACATGTGGATTGCGCTTTACGATATCCCACAAATGAACAATGTCCGCCGGAAAAGTCTCTGTGCCAAGCACAACCCGATTCGGATGACGTATGTGATCTTCTTCATGTAATGCCGTCAGATAATTATATCCGGCAATGTCATTTGCCGCAGCAAATTCTCCTATCATTTCTTCCAGAATCGGACTGGTGGCAATCGCATCTGCCAGCGGTCCCACCATAACCTCAGCCATCCCATTGATTTCATCTGCGCCTCCACGCTTCTGCTCATCCGGCTGCTGCATCGCTTCAAGCTGCTCCGGAGTCATCCCTGTAGCCTGGCACATAATTTCACCCATTCGGTCATTTCCTGCCATCAGACCATTGATTCCGTTCGTCGTATAGCGTGTGGCATCCAGCCGTTTCATTTCTGCATGAATCCTCCGATTCCATTCTGCCCCTTTTGAAGTGCCCGCCTCCGGAATCTCATTTCCGGTCGAATACAAAATCACGCATGGATGATTATAGTCTTTTTCCACCATGTCCCATGCATCCTGCTTCCAATGTGTCGGGAAATAATTTGCATAGTCATGAGGATTCTTTGTCCGAGTCCACATATCACTCAGTTCATCCATCACCAGCATCCCCAGTTTATCACAGGCATCCAGCATTGCCTTACTCATCGGATGATGTGCACTTCGAAGAGCGTTAAATCCGGCTTCCTTCATCTGGCGGCAGCGCCGATACTCAGCATCCGGAAATGTTGCCGCTCCGATAATCCCATTATCATGGTGAATACAGGTTCCCCTCAGTTTCGTTGGTTTACCGTTCACTAACAGCCCATGTTTTGCATTCAGCCGAAGTGTACGGATTCCTGTTGAAATATTTACACTGTCTATTGGATTCTCATCCTCAGAAATTGTAATCCGGCAGGAGTATAGATTTGGTGTTTCATCACTCCACAATGCAGGATGTTCTACAAGCAAACGCTGACAGCACATCTGCGTGCTTTCTCCAAAAACAGTTACCGGTATGTGTTCTGCGGCTGCTTCCGCCCCATTCGGTCCGGTCAATGTAATTTCCACCTGTACCGTTTCGGAAACCATTCCCCGATTACAGATTGGAACCTCTACTTCCACGACTGCCGCCTCACAGTCAGCTTCTCTTGTTGTAACACGCACCCCCTGAGCAGGAATATGCACAGTCTTTCCCACCCATGCATACACAGGACGGTATACCCCCGCGCCACTATACCAGCGGCTGGACTGCTCTATACTGCATACTTCTACTTTCAGTTCATTTTCCTGTCCATACTTCAGATAACCGCTGACGTCTGCAAAAATGCCTGTATATGGATTCACATGCTCTGTTACAAGATCCCCGTTCATATAAATACGGCAGGTATCTGCAACACCTTCAAATTCCAAAACAACTGTACATCCCTTCCACGCTTCCGGAATCTCCCACTTTTTCATGTAAGTATATTCACCGCCCGGATAAAATCCTGTCTGATGTGCATTCGCAGTTGCCGGAGTTCTTTCCTGATAAATCATGGCATCATGGGGCAAATCAATATTTTCTATATTTCCTGCGTCTCCCATCATTAACTCCATCATTGTTATGGTTCCTTTGGCAAACTGCCAATCCTGGTTTAAAGATATTTTTTTCATACGGACCTCCCTAATGCAGCTTGTTCATTTTTTAACTATTCTAACAGTTGAAGAGTATTCCGTATTATAAATATAAATTTATTATTATAATTTTGTAACACAATTATATAATTTTTACAATTCCACATCTTTCAGATACGGATTCTCCATTTCATAGAACCGCTCTTCTTCCACTGCCTCTGCGATTGCCGGGTCGATTGGCATCTTGCCTAATACCGGCACGCCAAGTTCTGCCGCAATTTCCTCAATGTGGCTTTCCCCGAATACTTTCAGTTCTTTTCCACAGTCCGGACATTTTACATAGCTGTAGTTCTCTACAATACCAAGCACCGGAATATTCATCTGTTTTGCCATGCCGTATGCTTTCTTCACGATCATCTGTACCAGATTCTGAAATTTAATAGTGCCTGACACCTGGTGGTACGATATAAATGTGAAAGTCTATGAGAATCCGAATAGTTCGGAATGTATCCGCTGCGGAAAATGTATGCAGATCTGTCCGAGATCAGCAATCTATTTTTCATATTATTCTTGACAAATCTCTTTTTGTGCGTATGATTACAATTAAAAGTTCTTTTTAGAACTGTTTTATTTAAAACTGTTCTGTGACACATTTTGATCGAAATCAATCGAATCATTCTGTATCTGAACACAAAAGGAGTTTTGGATAATGAATTCAACCCATTTTCTTGTACAATTCCGGCAACTGAACAAACTGTACGAATGTATGCTGAAAGAAATATGCGGACGGCATAAGCTGACATTGATTGAGACAACGATCATCAGTTTTCTCTATAATAATCCGGGTCGTGACACAGCTGCTGACATCGTAGAACTACGGATGCTTTCCAAGGGAAATGTCTCTCAGGCTGTAGAACTGCTGATTCAAAAATCTTTACTGAAACGGATTCCGGATGAAAATGACCGGCGAAGGATTCATCTTGAGCTGCTTCCGGATGCAATTCCAATCACAAATGAGATTGATACGATAAAGGAGACATTCCGTACAGAGCTTTTCCATGGTTTTTCCAAAGAAGAGGAAGAGCAGCTGGAATTTTTGAACCGGAAACTGATGGAAAATGCAAAAAATGCATTCAAAATGCAGCAACAAAACTCAGACAAATAATTTGTAAAGGAAGAATGAGAAATGAACGAGAACAAGAATTTTTTAGGAACCGAACCTATCGGTAAATTGTTATTGCGTCTGGCACTGCCTACCGTTGCAGCACAGATGATCAACATGCTTTACAATATCGTAGACCGTATCTACATTGGTCACATTCCAAATGTAGGTGCTCTTGCACTGACCGGCGTAGGTGTTTGTATGCCACTGATCATGATCGTAGCGGCATTCGCTGCCCTTGTCGGAAACGGTGGGGCCCCGCGCGCATCTATTTTCATGGGACAGGGAGATACAGAGTCTGCTGAGAAAACCCTCGGCAACTGTTTTCTCACACAGCTCATCATATCTGCGATCCTTACTATCGTGCTTCTGATTGGAAACCGGACTTTCCTGCTTTCTTTTGGAGCAAGTGAGAACACGATTGAATATGCTGTTTCCTATATGAACATTTACGCTATCGGAACGCTTTTTGTACAACTCACACTTGGAATGAACGCGTTTATCACAGCTCAGGGATTTGCCAAAACCGGTATGCTCTCCGTATTGATCGGTGCTGTTACCAATATTATCCTGGATCCGATCTTCATCTTTGGATTTGGACTCGGAGTCCGCGGTGCTGCCCTTGCCACTGTTATTTCTCAGGCCTGCTCCTGCATCTGGGTTCTGACGTTCCTGTTTGGAAAAAAGACAACATTGAAACTGAAAGTTTGCAATATGAAACTTCAGTCTAAGATTATCCTGCCTTCACTCGCTCTCGGTTCTTCCATCTTTGTGATGCAGGCAAGTGAAAGTATCATCTCCGTTTGTTTCAACTCTTCTCTTTTGAAATACGGTGGAGATATCGCAGTTGGTGCAATGACAATCCTGACAAGTGTTATGCAGTTTGCCATGCTTCCGCTGCAGGGAGTCGGACAAGGTTCACAGCCGATCATCAGCTACAACTACGGAGCCAAAAATGTGGATCGTGTCAAATCTGCCTTTAAACTTCTTTTGAAGGTCAGTCTGACATACTCCGTTTTCCTGTGGCTCTGCGTCATGATCTTCCCGCAGGTATTTGCAGGAATGTTCACCTCCGATGCCACATTGCTTGCATTTACTGCAAAAGCGCTGCGCATCTATCTGGCATGTCTGTTTATGTTCGGTATCCAGATTGCCTGCCAGATGACATTTACATCTATCGGAAGAGCTAAAGCATCGATCATCGTTGCAGTTATGAGAAAATTCATCCTTCTCATTCCGTTGATCTACATCATGCCGGAAATCTTACATAGCAACCAGACAATGGCTGTGTATATGGCTGAGCCGATTGCAGACTTCTTGGCGGTCACATTCACTGCAGTACTGTTCTTCTTCGAATTCCGAAAAGCACTGCGGGAGTTGTTTGTTAAATAATCCTTGTTCAACAGCGGAATATCCTTCCGTCACGGCGCCGAGAACCAGAGCCCGGTATCCGATCCAGCCGACCTTAATGATACATAATTTAATAGTGCCTGACACCTGGTGGTCCTAGAAAACCACCGGGACAGAGGAAACTTGAATCCCCTGTCCCGGTATTTTTTTGTAGATCTGTATGTTTATTCTGCTGCGTTTAGCGCTGCAACAAGCTGGTTCAGTGCTTCCTTTGTCACTCCCGGTACAAAACTCAGCATCTGTCTGAGCGGCATGGCTTCCATCATTGCCGCCATCATTTCGTCGTTGATCACTCCGGAATCATCCTGCATCTGTTCCTCTGTACTCTCGCCGTCCATTCCTTCCATTTCACCCATTGCCTGTTCCAATATGGCTTTTCCTTTCGGGTCTGCCATGATTTCTCCCATTGTGGAATTGAGGGTATACACTTTCGGCAGGACGGTTTCTGATTCTACCTGTACTTCCTCTGACAGAAGCACTTCCTGTGCATTCCGGCAAATCTGGATTTCATAGGCTCCGGTCTCCACATGCCAGTCATGGATTTCCGTATTCCAGTATGCATAGGCTCTGCTGTCAAGTTCAAAGGTGACGGTTTTTGTCTCACCCGGTGCAAGTTCTGTTTTTTCAAATGCTTTTAACTCCCGTACCGGGCGGATGATTGTTCCGCCCTTCGGCGCTACGTAAAGCTGTACGACTTCCTTTCCTGTACATGCGCCTGTATTTGTTACGTCTACGGATACCAGCAGTTTTTCGCTTTCCTTAAACTCCTTTTTGTCCACCGTAAGATTGCCGTAAGAAAAGGTCGTATAAGACAATCCGTATCCGAATGGGAACAGGACTTCCATTTCTTTGGATGTGTAATAGCGGTATCCCACAAATACGCCCTCTGAATAAACCGATTTGTCATGTTCTCCGCCGTAATTCAAATAGCATGGCGTATCCTGTATCCGAAGTGGGAATGTTTCCGCCAATCGTCCGCTTGGATTTGCATTTCCGTAAAGCACATTGACCACTGCACCGCCCACAGCCTGTCCGCCCAGATAGGCTTCCAGCACGGCTTTTACTTTTCCGAGCCACGGCATTTCTACCGGAGCGCCGTTGTGAAGCACAACAATGGTGTTCGGCTGTGCTTCCGCCACCGCTTCAATCAGTGCGTTCTGGCAGTTCGGCATCCCAAGATGCTTCCGGTCATACCCTTCGGATTCAAAGCTGTCCGGCAGTCCGGCAAAGATTACCGCCACGTCCGCATTTGCAGCAGCCTCTACGGCTTTTGCAGCCAATGCTTCATCCGCTTTATCCTCAACATCATCAAAGCCTTTGGCAAATGTGATGTTTTCCTTTTTTACAGTTGCGAGAAATTCTACGGCGTCCATTGCAGATTCTGTTTTAAAGCTGTTGATGTGGGAACTTCCGCCGCCCTGATAGCGTGGTTTCTCGGCGTATTTGCCGATAAAAGCCACCTTTTTGTCTGCGGACAACGGGAGAAGCGCATCCTCATTTTTCAGAAGCACAATACACTCCTCTTCGATTTCCCGGGCTGTCTCATGGTCTTTTTCATGCTGAAATACCGCGTTTTTGTCTCTGTTTTCCTCATATTTGAAAATAACATTCAAATATTCTTCACAGGACTTGTCCAGTACAGATTCATCCAGTGTTCCGTCCTGTACTGCGGCAACGATTTCCGCATCCGTAGCGCCTTCACAGGACGGCATTTCCAGATTGCAGCCTGCTTTCAGAGCTTCCACACGGTCATTCATCGCACCCCAGTCTGTCATTACATAGCCGTCAAATCCCCATTCCCTGCGGAGCACATCTGTGAGCATTTCTTTGTTTTCACAAAGGTATGTGCCGTTCAGCTTGTTGTATGCGTTCATAATGGTCCACGGCTTTTCCTTCTTTACCATTCCTTCAAAAGAAGCAAGGTAAATTTCACGCATGGTGCGTTCATCCATTTCTGAAGAGCTTGTTAAGCGGTGATATTCCTGGTTATTTGCCATAAAATGCTTCGGACTTGTTCCGATATGTTTGCTCTGGACGCCGTGGACAAGCGCACCTGCCATTTCCGTTGACACAAGCGGGTCCTCTGAATAGTATTCGAAATTACGTCCGCACAGCGGGGAACGCTTAATGTTCATAGCCGGGCCTAAGATTGCGCTTACATTTTCTGCCTGACACTCTTCCCCCAGTGTTTCTCCAAGTTTTGTCACCAGCTCACGGTTAAAGCTGGATGCGGTTGCACATCCCGCTGGAAAGCAAACAGCCTGAATGCTGTCGTTGATTCCCAAATGGTCTGCTTTATCGTCCTGCTTGCGGAGTCCGTGAGGTCCGTCTGATACCATTTCCGAAGGGATTCCGAGACGTTCCACTCCTTTTGTGTGCCAGAAATCAAGCCCGGAACACAAAGATGCTTTCTCCTCCAGAGTCATTTTGGAGACCAATTCTTTTATTTTTGCTGTTTCCATGTTTCATCCTCCTGCAAATCTTTCTCTTTTGGATAAAGATAGCATATATTTTTCTTTTCGTATTATAGTTTTGAGTTATTTATTGTAAGAATAGGTTTGCATTTCCTTTACTGAATGGTCACGGAATGCAGTACCACATCTACTTTACAGGTTACTTTGATTTCATAGGTTCCCGGCTCTGCTTCCGCAATTGCTTTTCCATCTGCCAAAACCGTAAGTTTTCCGTCCCCATTGAAATTGATTTTTTCCACACATAAACATCTGTGATACTCGTTGTTTCCCGAAGAACGGTGATAGAACACATACCACTGCCCCTCATATTCCTGAATGCTGCCGTGTATATTCTAGGATTTCGGGTCGCATTTGGCATTATCAATAATTATCCCCTGATAAGTAAATGGCCCTAACGGACTTTTCGACGTTGCATAGGGCAAGGCAGGTCAGTTTTTTATCCCGGTACACACACGGATATACTTAATAATAAATGCCGTTTCGCTTCCGCAGGGAGCTTCCTTCGTGGAAACCGTGTTCTTCCCCTGTGACAATCCGGTGTACTACGTTTTCATCGTCAAAGAAGACCATATCCTCGTTCAGCGGTACGCCGCAAGCACGGAACTGTCCTCAATAGTAGTAGGCTTTCCCGTCATCACCAATAAAGATTACCGGGTCGATTCCCCCGCTGGGCATCTGTACGGGATTTTCAAACGGACCTTCCGGTTTGTCGGAAACCGCAACGCCTTCCGAATTGCCTGTCATGCAAAAATAGAGGTAGTATTTTCCGTCTTTCTCAATACAGTCCGGTGCAAACACATACTGCTGGTTTGGCATCAGTTTTCCCATGTTCAGGTTTTTCTTCCCTGAAATCTTAATCAGGAATCGGATGAATGCCGGCATTGTACTTATCATATGCTGAAACATCGGCGTCGGATTTTTCAAATCCATATCCGTTACCGGATAGTCCTTTCCCTTTTTATCATGAATCCACGGCACATCATTTCCATCAAAGGACTTTTCGTGAACCGTCCAGTGTTCCATATCCTCTGTGGAACCAACATTGTACTGCTCACTGCAATACGTTGTGTCGTCTAAATCCCGGCTTCCGTACACATACAGCCTGTTTCCGAATACATGGGCTTCCCCGTCTGCAATACATATCTCCGGCGGCAACACCGGGTTTCTTCCTTTCTCATTCATAGCTGGTCTCCTTCAAACTTTCTTCGGTGCATTTAATGCGGCAAGAAGCTGTTCCAGCATTTCCTGATTCACTGCTCCCGACGAATCACTGCCCCCCCCTGTTCCGACATTTTTACTCTGAACCCCTTCCACCATAGCGGATGCGATTTCTGTGGAAAGATAGGGGGCCTCCGAATAGTATTCAAAGTTTCTTCCGCAGAGCGGTGGACCACATCCATTTGCGTTGAGAACATCAGTCCTGCCTTTTCCGCATTCTATATTTTTACCTGCTAACTTCTTAACTATTTTTCCAGATACCTGCGGTAGTTATCTATGACAGAATCGGTAACTCCATTTTTGTACACTTTACGGATATCAACAACTTTTTCATCTTTCAATGCTTTCAGCCAATCCAACAAATCTTTTCTACTGTTTGCAAAATTACAGCATCTTCCGTCTGCATATACATTCGGGTCATCCTTGTCTTTCAGATACCCATACGGTGTTGTACTTGCCACATGCTTGCCGGATTTTCCTTTCGCCTTGAAAGTGGATTTTATCTTTTTACTGGTATCCCTTGTTTTCCTTTATGATAACGGATGAAAACTCTACGCTGAAACTGTGCAAGCACTGTGGAAAGATATTTGTAGCCAGCCGCTCCAATGTGCAGTTCTGTTCTTCGCAATGTAAAAATCAACATAATGTATATAAGTGTCGGGCGAAAGAGGATGCGGAATAAACAGATTCTTATTTGACAAGCTATAAACGAAATGGAGATGACCAAATGAAAAATGAGTTGATTACATTTAAAGATGGAACCTTAGAACTGAATGTACCTGTTTCGTGGGAGCAGGAAACAGTATGGATTACACGAAATCAAATGGCAGAGCTTTTTGACCGTGATGTAAAAACCATCGGTAAACATATTAACAATGCCCTAAAAGAAGAGCTCGATAACTCAACTGTCGCAAATTTTGCGACTGTTCAAATGGAAGGTGGACGTGAGGTAGAAAGAAATATTGAACACTATAATCTTGATATGATTTTACCGACTGTTGTGCTTGTATCAGAAAGACTAAACCCTTTTAATCCATCTACTTCCGTCCAGTATGCTGATTCAGGGGATGTGTTTTCCGCTGCCTGTACAGTCGGTATTGTTCCATTCATTCCCGGAAATAATGACAATGCCATTATCATTGAAAGTAGAATCGCGCTGCTCCTTTTAAGCCATTTTTTCTTCATGTTTCTCCTCCATTTCTCGTAAAAACCAGATTTTCATATCCACATACCTTT
>CALMUC010000260.1 GCA_937872845.1 uncultured Lachnospiraceae bacterium
TGACTGGAGTTCAGACGTGTGCTCTTCCGATCTACCTCATCTGTGTACTCAATCTTAAACTCATCCGCACCATTTTCATTCAGCAAATATTTAATATATTCATAATCAGAATATTTTGCAGGAACCATCAATTTTCTTCGCAATGTCACTTTTTCCTTGCCAGCGTCCAGAATCGCACTTTTTGCCGTTTCTGTATAAGCCCTCATGAGTCCGCCGGTTCCAAGCAAAATACCTCCAAAATATCTTGTCACAGTAACAATACAATTTTTTATTTCACATCCATCTATACACTCTAAAATTGGTTTTCCAGCCGTACCAGACGGTTCTTTATCATCTGAAAACTTTTTTGTTCCGTCCATTAATACAAAAGCATAACATATATGTTTTGAATCATAATATTTTTTCTTAGCATCACTCAAAAAAGAGGCAGCCTCCTCATTTGAGTGAACCACCTCTGCATTTGCGATAAACCTGGATTTTTTTATAACATTCTCTGAAAATCCGGATTTTGAAATTACATATATATCTTCATCAATATTCATAAAACATTTCCCAATATTAATCTTAATAAATTCATTTTTTATCACTTAAGCAATTTCTTTAACTCATCAACAAATGTATTCACATCCTTAAATTCCCTATAAACAGATGCAAATCTGACATAAGCAACACCATCCAGTTGTTTCAATTTATCCATAACTATCTCACCAATTTTACTGCTTGTAATTTCTCTTTCCCCTAAATTATAAATTTCAGATTCAATTTCATCAACACACTGCACAATTCTATCTGTTGGCACAGTACGTTTATGACATGATCTTACAATTCCATGTTCTATCTTATTTCTGTCATATGGTTCACGACTCTGATCTTTTTTTATTACCATAATCGGAATAACTTCGACCTTTTCATATGTAGTAAATCGTTTCCCACAAGAATCACATTGCCTTCTTCTTCGAATAGAAAGATTGTCATCTGATGATCTTGTATCAATTACTCGTGCATTATCTTCTCCGCAAAATGGACACTTCATTATGCAGCTCCTCCTAATATTTTGTTTTCAAATATAAACACTATGATGCAGTTAAATAATTTTGTTTTTAATTCTTAAATAATATTATAAGTCTGACAATGAATATAATAATGCACTTTCATACATTTAATATCAGGGTTATCCTTAAATAACATAAAAACAATCTTTTTCAAAATATAAATGCTTTTCTATTATTTTATAATTTGAAAAAATACAAAATGCTTAGAACAGACTCATTTCATTAAAACTTTACTCCATAAAAGAATAATCGTTGAAATACCAAACGTCAAGCACACTGTATCAACTAAAATTTTTATTATATTTACTTTATTTCATAGATTTGTTCCATTTGATTCTATAACCTCTTTTAACCAAAACGCCGAATCTTTTATAATCCTTTTTTGTGTTCTGTAATCAACATATATCAGTCCAAATCTTTTATCATACCCATCTGCCCATTCATAATTATCAAGGGCAGACCAATATATATATCCGATTACAGGAACTCCTTCTTCGATTACATTCTTAAGCATATTTAAATATCTGTGAATAAAATCTATTCTCTGTGGGTCATGAACATAACCATCTATTGATATAATATCTGCATTTGCCATACCATTTTCTGTTATAAGGACTGGTAGTTTATATCTTTCATACATGAATTTGGCTGACCAGTAAATTGACTTTTCATTTATAACCCAATTTGTATCTGTATGTGGTCCCCCTTGATAAAATCCATCAGGATATCCGCCATTTTCGTTGTTTTCATCACTAAAATATATGTTAAGTCCATAAAAATCAAGTGGCTGACATATCAAATCCATATCTTCTTTCGATGGATTAATCATTTCATCTCCAAACACTTGCCAGCACTCATCAGGATATTTTCCCAAAATCATCGGATCCGAATATAGACTTTTAGAAAAGAAAATTCCATCCATTGAAAATGTTTTCTCTCTGGCAATTGAAATATTTCTTATTGAATCATCTTCTGGTACTGTAACAGGTGCCATTGGAGCAATTCCAATCTTAGAATTTATTTTTGCATATTTCCTTATAGTTTTAACTGCTATTCCATGAGCTTTTAAATAATTATGGATCATAACAATTATTGTATGATTATCACATTTTAGAAATGGAGCATGCTCACCCATCCAATATCCACAGCCAAAAACACATTGTGGCTCATTCATTGTTATCCAATACTTAACACGATCAGAAAGAGCATCAACAATTACTTTTGTATATTGCTGAAACCATTGTGGAAATTCAGGATTACCGTATCCGCCCTTAAGATATAAAGCATACGGAAGATCCCAGTGAAAAAGCGTAACTAATGGTTCTATTCCCGCATTTAAAAGTTCATCAACAAGATCACTATAAAACTTTAATCCTTTCTCATTGACTTTTCCTATCCCATCCGGTATAACTCGGCTCCAACTTATTGAAAAACGATAAGCCTTTAATCCTATTTTTTTAAACAGCTCAACATCTTCACGAAATTTATGATAATGATCAGTTGATATATTTCCAGTTTCTCCATATCTTGCAGTTTTCTTTTTTTGTGAAGTAATATCCCAAATACTTGGTTTTCTCCCATCTGACTCAGCACCGCCCTCAACCTGATATGATGATGTTGCTGCTCCCCATAAGAATCCATCATGAAATGCCATTTTTTTCTCCTCTCTAATTATTTTTCATAGTGATTTTTTCACTTATTTATAAGATATTTATTTTCACTTTTATTTTTATCTATAATTCAAATTACACTTATATATTTTTTATCATTTCTATTTTATCAAATGTTGTTATTTTTTCGCCCATAATTCTGTTTTTTTTTATAATTTTACGTCTGAATTTTACAAATTTGAAATTCTATTTTCTATCTGTTAGAATCAACAAAGAATTTTTTCATGAGGAGAGAGTCATGATATTAGCATGTCAAAATATTTCCAAATCATTTGGTGAAAAACAAGTTTTAAAAAACATTAATTTTAACTTAGAAGCAAAAGAAAAATGTGCCATTGTAGGAATAAACGGTGCAGGAAAAACAACACTTCTTAAAATTATTCTTGGTACCTATGAACCGGATTCGGGTAAAGTAGTTATTGCCCGTGATATCCGAATTGGCTATCTATCTCAACATCAGGATATTTCATTTGATTGTACTGTGATTGAAGCCATGCGTGAATCAAAAAAATATATAATTGATATTCAGGAAAAAATCCATACTCTTGAATTTTTAATGAAAGATGCTCATGGAACCGAACTTGATTCAATTCTTGAATCATATAACCGTCTTACAACAAAATACAATCAAGAAAACGGATATGCTTATGAAAGTGAAATTAATGGAGTATTAAAAGGTCTTGGTTTTAGTTCAGATGATTATGACCGACATATAAATACCCTTTCAGGTGGTCAGAAAATGAGAATTGCTCTGGGACAGATTTTATTGCAGCATCCTGATCTTGTAATTTTAGATGAACCTACAAATCATCTTGATATGGCATCTATTGACTGGCTTGAGAATTTCTTGATCTCTTACCAAAGTGCTGTGATTGCTGTCAGCCATGATCGATATTTCATTGATAACATTTCCACAAAAATCATTGAAATAGATAATGGTTCATCTGAAGTATATGAAGGAAGTTATTCATTTTACAGTGAAGAACGATCTAAAATCCGGGCAGCAAAATTAAAAGCATATATAAAGCAGCAAGACGAAATAAAACACGAAGAAGCCGTTATAACAAAGTTAAAACAATTTAACAGGGAAAAATCAATCAGACGTGCCGAAAGTCGTGAAAAAAAATTAGATAAAATTGAAATAGTTGAACGGCCAAAAGAGATATGTGCCGAAATGAGGCTAAAACTTACTCCATCTGTAGAATCAGGTGAAGATGTTCTTAAAGCTGAAAATATATCAAAAGCCTTCGGTTCAAATACTCTGTTCAGTAATATATCTATAGACATAAAACGAGGTGAACATGTCGCATTAATTGGTGGAAATGGGACTGGAAAAACTACAATATTAAAGATACTAAATCATATGATTGCAATGGATTCAGGAAGTATATCATTGGGAAGTCGCGTTCAAATAGGTTACTTTGATCAGGAGCACCAAAATTTGAATCCTGAAAACAGTATTTTTGATGAAATATCAGATTCATTTCCTGATATGTCAAATACGAAAATACGAAATGTTCTTGCTGCTTTTCTCTTTACCGGAGATGATGTTTTTAAAAAAATATATGATTTATCCGGTGGTGAAAAGGGAAGATTATCTCTCGCCAAGCTTATGCTCTCTCCTGCTAATTTTCTGATTCTTGACGAACCAACAAATCATTTGGACATTCAATCGAAAGAAATCCTTGAGGATGCAATCAAAAATTATGAAGGAACAATACTTGCTGTCAGTCATGACAGATATTTTATAAATCGTACAGCAACAAAAATAATTGAATTGCGAAACAAAGTTCTTACAGTATATAAAGGAAATTATGATTACTATGAAGAAAATAAAGATGAACTATATAATCTTCAAAATTCAAATAACAAAAATGCCGATACCAACCAGACTGTAACTAAATCAGGTTTTTCAATTGTATCAACAGCAAGCTATGCCGCTGAAAATAACAAATCGCACAAAGATGCTTACATAAAAAGTAAACAAAGCTACTCCGAATTACGTAAAAAGGAAAATGAAATAAAACGTTTAGAGAAAAACATTGATATAAAAGAATCACGCATTTCAGATATTGATTCAGAAATGTTAAAACCTGAAAATTCAACAAACGTTGAACTTTTAATATCTCTCAATTCAGAAAAAGAAATATTAAACAATGAACTTGTAAATTTATACAAAGATTGGGAATCTGCAAACGAATAATTTCAAGCAGTGAAATTAAAAAAGGCAATTCAACATTTTCAGTTGAATTGCTTTTTACTTTTCTTCTATCTTTCATGTGAATCAAAAAAAGAAGCCTTTCGCTTCTTTCTTTTTTGTTCCTTCA
>CALMUC010000261.1 GCA_937872845.1 uncultured Lachnospiraceae bacterium
TGAACCCTCTTTCCCTACACGACGCTCTTCCGATCTTCTATTATAAGGAACGTGAACAATTTAATGAACTTTTAAAAATGACCGGAGCAGTCGGGAAAATGTTCCCTTCCTGTATAACAGGGTTTGCAAAGCAGACAGGTGAAGAAATATGTTTGCGGGCAAATGTTGATCCAAGAGTCAATGTTTCTGAACTGAGTAATAATGATATAGAACACCTTTTTGATGCATATATCAAACTGATAAATGACATAGAAAGTGAAAATTATAATCCGATTATATTTTTTGAACATGGAATACCTCATGATTATGCGGCATTTGACTCTGAATGCATGATGGAAAAGAAGAAATATTCATCTATGTCAGAACTTTTGCAGAATTATTACCATGATAAAGAAAGAGCTGTGAGGATTCACCAGAAAGCACAGGACTTAAAGAGGGTAATAGATCATGCAGTAGAGCGCGCGTCAAAAAAACTTGATATTCAAAATGCACAGCTGGATGGAACAAAAAACAGGGATATGCTTAGAATTTATGGAGAACTGTTAAATACATATGGATATAGCCTGTCAGGAGGAGAAAAGAATTTTGTTTGCCAAAATTATTATGATGAAGGACGTGAAATAAATATACCGCTTGATCCACTTCTTACAGCATCGGAGAACAGTAAAAAGTATTTTGCCAAATATAATAAAGAGAAAAGAACATATGCAGCACTTACGGAGTGGACTGAAAAAACAAAAGAAGAATTAGATTATCTTCTTTCGGCACGTCATGCACTTCAGATTGCTGACAGTGAGGGAGATATTGCTGAACTTCGGATGGAACTTAGAAAATCAGGGATTTTACAATCTGAGAAAAAGACAAAAAAAGAGGAACGCAGAGATAAATCAAACGGGCAGAGCAAATCCAGACCAATGCACTTTGTGACAAGTGATGGATATGATATTTATGTTGGAAGAAATAATCTCCAGAATGATTATTTGACATTTCATGTTGCAGGGTCGTCGGATATGTGGTTTCATGCAAAAAAAATACCTGGGTCACATGTTATACTCAGGCGCCATGGAAATGAAGAATTTCCGGATCATGCATATATTGATGCAGCAAGACTTGCGGCGCATTTTTCAAGTACAGGAGATGCCTCGAAAGTTGAAATAGATTATACAGAACGTAAAAATTTAAAAAAACCACCTGCAGCACATCCTGGATTTGTTATTTATCATACAAATTATTCCATGGTGTCAGGAACGGATATTTCAGAACTTCGTGAAATCGTTGAAAATGAATCATGAAACATTTACAATAATCACATAATTTTATGAAGAGGACAGGGTAGAGTATGGTTTGTAGTATGACAGGGTTCGGGCGTGTGGAATATGCAGATGCTGACCGGAAAATTACAGTTGAAATTAAATCAGTGAATCACAGGTATCTCGAACTTGGTATTAAGATGCCTCGAAGTATTGGCCGGTTTGAAAATGATATCAGAAAGATAATGAAGAATTATATGTCACGTGGAAAAGTTGACTGTTTTATAACGTATCACAGTCTGAAAGAAACAGGAATTACTGTAAATTATGATCCGGAAGTGGCAAAACAGTATGTAAATCATCTCAGAGAGATGCAGGAAGACCTTGGACTGAGAGAAGATTTGAAACCTTCAATTATTGCAAAATTTCCAGATGTATTTACCGTAGATGAAGATAATGATGTGGAAGATTTTGAATATGACATAATTGAGAAAGTGGTTCGTGAAGCATGTGAGAAATTTGCTGAATCAAGAGCTGTTGAAGGGGAAAATCTGGCAAAGGATCTCACATCCAAAATGGATGAAGTTGAGTCAATGGTAAATGAAATTGAAAAAGAATATCCGGTAATTGTTGAAGCATATCAGAAAAAATTACATCAAAAAGTAGAAGATATATTAGGTTCAACTGATATAGATGAGTCAAGGATTATACAGGAAGTTACAATATATGCAGATAAAATCGCTGTTGATGAGGAAATGGTAAGACTGCACAGCCATGTGAAAGCTGTAAAAAAACTCTTGAATGGAAATGAGCCGGCGGGAAGAAAACTTGATTTTATGATTCAGGAAATGAACAGAGAAGCCAATACAACACTTTCAAAAACGGATAATATTATTGTGACAGATATTGGGATAAATTTAAAAACATGTATTGAAAAAGTCAGGGAACAGGTTCAAAATCTGGAATAAATATCAGAAAACGCATGGATGTACGGAATTTGAACATATATCTGAAAATGCAACTGGTATTAAGACTTTGATTGGATATAAAAATTATTGATAGTTTGGATCTGTCAGGAAGAGGATGATCATGACCAAAGGAAAACTTATTGTAATTTCCGGATTCTCCGGTGCAGGAAAGGGAACTGTTGTCAAAGGCCTTATAAAAAAGTATGACTACAGTTTATCGGTTTCTGCTACGACAAGAAATCCAAGACCTGGAGAGGAAAACGGACGGGAATACTATTTTAAATCAGTAGCTGAATTTCAGAATCTGATTGATTATAATGGATTTATAGAGTGGACACAGTATGTTGAAAATTATTATGGTACACCCAGGAAATTTGTAGAAGACGAACTGAAAAAAGGAAAAGACGTAATACTTGAAATCGAAGTAAAGGGTGCAATGAACATATTGTCACAATACCCTGATGCAATTCTTATATTCATAACAACAAAAGATGCGGAAACTCTTAATAATAGACTGATTGGGCGAGGATCTGAAACTTCTGAGGTTATTGCAAAGCGTATGCATCGTGCAAATGAGGAGGCTCATCTGATGGACAATTATGAATTTATTGTTATAAATGATGATCTTCAGATATGTATCGAAACTGTTCATGGAATTATAGAAAGTGAAAAATGCAGAATATCAAACAGGAAAGAATTTATAGCTGAAATAGGTAATGAACTGAAGAAATATTAACAAAAAGCATTATAATCAAAAAAACAATTTGACGAAACTGACCATGACAATGTATTATAGACAATTGCAAGGTGTAATTGAAAGGAGATCTGAAATGATACATCCATCCTATCAGGAACTTATGACTGTAATTAATAATGAGGTAGAGTCTGGTGAACAGCCTGTTGTTCAGAGCCGTTATTCTGTTGTGCTTGCAACAGCGAAGAGAGCACGTCAGATTATAGACGGTGAGGAACCTATGATATCAGATTCGGAAGGTAAAAAACCACTTTCTATCGCAGTAGACGAGCTGAATGAAGGAAAACTGAAAATCGTAACAGATGACGAAGAGTAGGCTGAAATAATAATAAAAATTCAGAAAAGCGAACATGTAAATGTTCGCTTTTTCACTTTGACGGAGAAAAAAGATGGAACTTAAATATTTGCTTAAAGATGAAATATATCAAAGCATTACAGGCATGACCGACAATATAGATATTAAAGAAATAACAAATGATTCCAGAAAGTGTAAAAGGGGAAGTCTATATTTTGCAGTACCGGGAGCTGTTGTCAATGGAGCTGAATTTATTCCTGAATGTATAGATGCGGGTGTATCATGCATTATTACAGAATGTGGAAAAAAAGATATAGAAGAATTAATTGGAAATAAGAAAATAACAGAAATAAATATACCTATTGTTAAAGTTGAAAATATACGATGTACTATGGGAAGAGTGAGCTCTCTGTTTTATGGTGAACCATCAAAAAAGCTTACAGTTATAGGGATAACAGGAACAAAAGGGAAAACAACTACATCTTATATGATAAGAGAAATGCTTATTGCTGCAGGACATAAAACAGGACTTGCAGGGACAATAGAGATAATTGACGGGAAAACAAGAACTCCATCTGTAAATACAACCCCGGAATCAATTATTCTGCATAAAAAATTCAGAGATATGGTCGAAAATGGACTTGACAGCGTTGTTATGGAAGTCTCATCTCAGGCACTCAAGCTTGACAGAGTTTCCGGAGTTGATTTTGACTATGGGATATTTACAAATCTTTCACCGGATCATATTGGAAAAAATGAACATGCTTCCTATGAAGAATATCGTGACTGCAAGAAAAAGCTTTTTTCAATGTGCAAAACAGGTATATTTAATATAGATGATGAAGAAGCGGACTATATGAAAAGTGATGCATCATGTAAAATTCTTACATTTGGAAAGAAAACAGGCTCGGATTATGAAGCATCAGGACATGAACTTTTCCATAGAGATGGTGAACTTGGCATAGCTTTTGAATTAAAAGGTAAAAAAAATATGCACATAGAGGTAGGACTTCCTGGCGAATTCAGTATTCATAATAGTCTTGCAGCAATAGCTGTTGCAGATAGTATGAATGTTCCAATGGAACGCATAGCAGAAATATTAAAAACAATAAAAGTTCGTGGAAGAGTTGAAATGCTTCCGATTTCAACTGAGTTTACATTTATGATTGATTATGCTCATAATGGTATGGCACTAAAATCGCTTCTGACAGCTATTCACGAATATCATCCGAAAAGAATAATCACAATATTTGGATGCGGTGGAAATCGTGCAAAGAGCCGTAGGTATGAAATGGGAGAAGCATCGGGAAAATATTCGGATTTTACAATAATAACAAGTGATAATCCGCGTTTTGAAGAGCCAGAAGAAATTATGAATGATATTGAAACCGGAATAAAAAAGACGGGTGGAAAATATATTAAAGTTACTGATAGAAAAGAGGCAGTCCGCTATGGAATTATGAATGCGGTTCCGGGAGACGTTGTCATACTTGCTGGAAAAGGGCACGAAGATTATCAGGAAATTAAAGGCGTAAAGTATCACATGGATGAACGTGAAATTGTAAAAGAAGTGCTGGAGGAAGAAGATGCCACAAAAATATGCGGATATAATAATAGATATCTCGCATGAGGGAGTTGACCGACCTTTTCAGTATAAAATACCTGAAAATCTGGAAGAAAAAATTTTTATAGGAACTGCTGTAGAAGTACCGTTTGGACGGGGAAATAACATAAGAACAGGATATGTTATCGGTATTTCCGGGACACCTGAATTTGATAAAAATAGATTAAAGACTATAAAATGTGCACCTGATAAAAGTCTTCCGGTTGAGGGAAAATTGATAAAGCTTGCTGCATGGATGCGTGAAAATTACGGATGCACAATGATATCGGCAATAAAAACAGTTATGCCGGTAAAAGAAAAAGTTGCGAAAAAAACATCAGGTATTGAACTCTCAGACTACGAACCTGAACTTCCGTGTGTTGAGACACTTAATTATGATCAGAAAAAAATTGTTGAAGATTTTATACATAACTTCGAAAATGATAGGAATTTTACTTATCTTCTGAATGGAATAACGGGCAGCGGAAAGACAGAAGTTTATATCAAAATGGCTGAAAAAGTTATTGAATCCGGGCGCGATGTTATTGTGCTTGTTCCTGAAATAGCTCTTACGTTTCAGACAATAGCACGATTTAAAAATCAATTTGGAGAACGTATATCATTCCTGAATTCACGGATGAGCAAGGGAGAAAAATTTCGCGAATTTGAAAAAGCAAGATCTGGTAAAACGTGCATTATGGTAGGACCACGGTCGGCTCTTTTTGCACCTTTTCAAAGACTTGGACTTATAATACTGGATGAGGAACATGACGCAGCATACAAAAGTGAACAAACTCCGAAATATCATGCACGCGAAACAGCAATAGCACGTGCAGATATTGAAAATGCATCAGTAGTTCTTGGCTCTGCAACACCATCAGTAAGAAGTTACTACCTTGCAAAAACGGGTGAATATAAACTTTATGAATTGAAAAATCGTGCAACCGGGGCAGATTTAGCTAAAACTGAAATTGTTGACATGCGTGAAGAACTTCATCGTGGAAATAAAACAATATTTTCTGAAAAACTTTATAGTGAAATGAAGAAGGCTTTTGATAATAAGGAACAGGTTATGCTTTTTATTAACAGGAGAGGCTTTCATTCTTCCGTATTTTGCCGTGAATGCGGAAAAGTTATAAAATGTCCACATTGTGATGTCTCACTGTCACTTCATAGAAATGGGATGATGATATGTCATTACTGCGGTTTTCAGATGAGAAAACCGGAGGAGTGTCCTGAATGCCATTCGAAAATGATAGGCAGTGCTGGACTGGGAACAGAATATGTTGAATCAGAGGTTCACAGGATGTTTCCTGAAATACATACACTGCGCATGGATAGAGATACAACAATGCGAAAGGATGCACATGGAAAAATTTTAGAAGCATTCAGAAAACATGAGGCAGATTGTCTTGTCGGTACACAGATGATTGTAAAAGGACACGATTTTCCAAGGGTAACTGTTGTTGGAGCTTTGCTTGCGGATCTTGGACTTTATGATGCGGATTATGAATCAGCAGAGAGAACTTTTGATCTTCTGACTCAGGCAGCCGGACGTGCTGGCAGGGGGATTATACCCGGACATGTTGTGATTCAGACATATCATCCGGAAAACTATGCTGTAAAGGCGGCAGCCGCACAGGATTATGAAAAGTTTTATGAATATGAGATCTCATACAGGAAACTTCTGCATTATCCTCCAGTCTGGCATATGGTGTGTATTATGATTGCATCAGCAGTTGAATCAGAGACTATTTATTTTTCTGAAAGCATTTCAGACATTCTGAAAAATAAATTTTCTGATTGTGATATAATAGGACCGTCGGAAGCTCTTATTTATAGAATTAATGATATATTCAGGCGTGTCATTTATATAAAAGCAGAAAGTTATAAAAGACTTACAGAAGCTGCTGATGAGGGACTTAAAATATTTGAAGATTCATCAGGCGAAAAAAAGACGACGGAGATAAGCTTTGATTTTGATCCGCTTCATATAGTTTAAAATAAAATGTTTTTATTGAAAGGGGATTTATTGATGGCAATTCGTAATATAAGAATTGATGGAGATGAAGTTCTAAGAAAAAAATGTAAACCTGTCAAGGAATTTTCAGAGAGGTATGCTGAATTAATAGATGATATGTTTGAAACTATGTATAAATTAAATGGAGTAGGACTTGCAGCTCCGCAAGTCGGAGTACTGCGCAGAATTGTAGTGATTGATGTAATGGACGGCAATCCGTTAACACTTATAAATCCTGAAATAATTCAGAAAGATGGAACGCAGACAGGAATGGAGGGATGCCTTTCCCTGCCGGGATATGAGGCTGAAGTTACGCGGCCAGATCATGTTATATGTAAGGCATTTGACAGAAATATGAAGGAAATCACTATAGAGGGTGAAGGACTTCTTGCCAGGTGCATATGTCATGAATTGGATCATTTGGACGGGGTACTTTATAAGGATGTTGCAAATGGAAAACTTGTCAGAGTACAGCCGGCAGATCCAGATGAAGAATATGAAGATTCAGAAGAATGAAAACATATAAAGTAAAAATAATACAGAACAAATATATTTGCAGCAGTAATCGTTAACTGCCGGAGCATAAAGACAGTTCCGGCAGTTACTTTTTTAAGGAGGTATTTATGAGGGTTGTATATATGGGAACACCGGATTTTGCAGTTCTGCCGCTTCAAAAAATAAAAGAAGCAGGACATGATGTTATTGCGGTTTTTACACAGCCGGATCGTGAAAAGGGAAGAGGCAGAAGACTTTTAGAGTCAGATATAAAAAAAGCAGCAGTATCAATGCATATACCCGTATATCAGCCGGTCAGACTGAGAGATCAGGAAAATGTAAAAAAACTCCGTGAACTCATGCCTGATCTTATTGTAGTTGCGGCCTATGGACAGATACTTTCAGAAGAAATACTGAAAATCCCAAAATGTGGATGTATAAATATTCATGCTTCTCTTTTACCGAAATATCGTGGCGCTTCACCTGTTGAGGCATGTATCCTGGCAGGAGATAAAGAAACCGGAGTTACAATTATGCATATGGAAAAGGGACTCGATACAGGAGATATTATAGAAAAAACTGCAGTTCCTGTATTGACTTGTGATACTGCAGCATCTCTCACAAAAAAACTTTCACAGTCAGGTGCGGAACTTGTAGTAAAAGTTATTTCTGAAATTGAAAATGGAACAGCAGCAAGGATACAGCAAAATGATTCAGAAAGTACTTATGCAGGAAAACTTACAAAGGAAATGGGGAAAATTGATTTTTCAGAAAATTCAGAAATGATTGTAAGAAAGGTTCATGCTTTGTATCCATGGCCATGTGCATATACGAACTTTGCAGGTAAAAATATGAAGATACTGGATGCAGTTTCAATCTCTGAAAATGATATAGCTGAAATGATTTCTCAAATAGCGCAGAGCGAAAAAATGATAGATATAAAAAATAAAGAAATGTGTCCCGGAATGGTTATTTATATATCAAAGAAAAGTTTTTGGATAAAGTGTGGAAATGGGGCTGTTGAAGTTTTGACATTGCAGCCGGATGGAAAAAAAGAAATGAATACATCTGCATTTTTAAATGGATACAAAATGACAATTGGTGAGGAATTTGCAAAATGAGCTGGAATGTGAGAGAAGAAGCATATGATATTTTAAATGAATGGGAAAGCGGTTCTTTGATAAGTGATATACTTGAAAATCATTTAAGAAAAAATCAATTCGAAGAAAAAAATAACAGAGCATTTCTTACACGCCTTACTGAAGGCGTAGTAGAAAGGAAAATAACGCTCGACAGGATAATACGTATTTTTTCAAAGGTAAAATTTGAAAAAATCAAAATGGAAATACGCACAGTTTTAAGAATGGGTGTATATCAAATTCTTTATATGGATGGAGTGCCTGACAGAGCAGCAATTTCAGAATCTGTAAATATAGTGAAAAATCATCATATGAATGGACTTGACGGATATGTGAATGCAGTATTGAGAAGTGTTTCTAAAGACTGGAACATTGGAC